>JBDTPJ010000039.1:0-29655 GCA_039932755.1 Betaproteobacteria bacterium | reverse complement strand
CCCTGAAGCGCTCGTCCCAGTACGGCATCGTGATCGAGATGCCATTCGACTTGGTCGCTGACGTGACATGCTTTTGCGGTCGCGTTCGCGCTAGTTCGAACGCGAACTTCATGATCCGGTCGACGCCCTTGCGCGAGAACACTGACTCCTGGAAAACGACCTCGCGCTCGGTGCCTTCGTACATGCGGCCACCGACCGATGAATATTCGCCTTCTGTGTTCTCCCGCACGACGACGAAGTCGATGTCGCCCGGTCTGCGGTTCGCCAGCGGCGACGGGATTCCCGGCATCAACTTGCAGGGGCGAAGATTCACATACTGGTCAAAGCCGCGCCGAAACGGGATGAGCGATCCCCACAGGGAAACATGATCGGGCACGGTGGCGGGCCAACCAACGGCCCCATAGAACATGGCCTCGAATCCGCGCAGCTGCGCGAACCAGTCCTCCGGCATCATGCGGCCGTACTTCACGTAGTAGTCGCAACTCCAGTCGAAATGCGTGAAGGAAAAGTCGATCCGGAATTTCCGCGCGACGGCCTCCAAGGTGCGCAAGCCTTCGGGCACGACTTCCTTGCCGATGCCGTCCCCGGGCATCACCGCGATACGGTGCGTAGTCACCAGCCTCTCCTGTCATTCGACCCCTTGCATTCTAGCAACCCAAGTGCGCAACCTCATCCGAATGTCCTATAGGCGGAAGGCGCGTGCATTTGTAAGATGCACTACCAGGTCGGGAGGTCACAATGAAGGCACGCATTTTGAATGCGCGAAATTGCTGGATCGGTGTCGTCTCCAGAGAGCACGTTGCCATCGGTGTCGCCGGCGGCTTCACCCAGTTGAACCACGGCAAGGCTGGCCCGCTGGAGCGCATGCGCGCGGGAGATGGCTTTGCGTTCTATTCGCCGCGAACAGCCTATGCCGACGGTCCACCGTTGCAAGCGTTCACCGCCATCGGCCGCATTCGCGACGGCACCGTTTACCAGGCCGCGCAAAGCAACGGTTCCATGTCCGCCGGCTTTCTTCCGTTCCGACTCGCGGTCGACTACCTGCCCGCGCAGGACGCCCCGATCAAGCCGCTGATCGAGCACCTTTCGTTCATCCGCAGCAAGACGCACTGGGGCGCGGCGTTCCGCTTCGGGTTCCTGCGCGTGCCGGAAGAGGACTTTGCCCGGATCGCGGCCGCCATGGGACGAGACTTCGCCACAGATTTTCCGCCTACTGCAGCGCCGGCCGCCGCGTCGTCGACCGAAAGGGTGCAAGCACGCGCGGCCTCGACGTAGACCGACCGCTGGGCTATGGTTGCCGCCTACGTTTGACAACACGCGGGGAGGCCACGATGGGCAGGATGGTGATAGCGTTGTTTCGACCCAAACCGGACTTGGATGCGGAACTGCTTTCCTGCATGCGCGACCATCTGCCGATACTGCGTTCGCAGGGACTGGCGACGCTACGACCTGGCACCGTCCTGCGCGCGGCGGACGGCACACTGATCGAGATCTTCGAATGGGTGTCACAAGCCACCATCGATGCCGCCCACACCAACCCGGCGGTGCTTGCACTCTGGGAGCGCTACGCCGCGTGCTGCGACTACATCACGCTGAGCGACCTGGCTGAAGCCAAGGAGTTGTTCGCTGGGTTCGAGCTGGTGGAGCTATGACGAGCGGAACCTTGCGCCGACCTTCATGACGGAGCCGCGACGGGAGGTCGCGTTTACCCCGGGTTTGGCATATCCTTGCGGATGAGTTAGCGAAGTTGGCCGGCCCGCTTTTAGCAAATGCGTGCCGGCTTTTTTGTTGCGCCACCGTCTCCCGTGCGAACCCACCAATGAACGTCTCCCCTCCCGGCGCGCGCCATCGTCGCGCCATTACGTTCATGATCGTCGCGGCCATTTGCTGGTCGTCGGGTGGCATCCTCGTGCGCCAGCTGTCGATAACCAATGTCTGGGAGATCGTGTTCTGGCGGTCGCTTTTCATGTCGTTGTTCGTTGCGGGCGTGCTGCTGGTGATGCATGGCCGCGCTATGCCGCGTGCCGTGCGCGCGGTCGGATGGCCCGGCCTCATTTCCGGCCTGTTCCTGTCCGGCACATTTTTCTTTTTCATTGCCTCGTTGACGCGCACCACCGTTGCCAACACCTTCGTGCTGATGAGCGTTTCGCCGTTCCTGGCGGCCATTGCCGGCCGGCTGGTCCTGAAGGAACCCGTGCCCGCGCGAACCTGGCTGGCCATGGCGATCGCCTTCGTGGGCATCGTCGTCATGTTCGGCGACGCGATCGATTCCGGACGGCTGCTGGGCAACATGCTCGCATTTGGCGTGTCGATCTGTTTTGCCGCACAGGTCACCATGCTGCGCAAGTTCCATGCAACGGTGGACATGCTGCCGCAGGTCATGATCGCGGGCCTGTGGACGCTCGTACCGGCGTTTCTTTTGGCGGGAGTGTTTGCCGCCACGCCCCGCGACATCATTGTTCTCGCGTTCATGGGCTGCGTACAACTTGGGATCGGTTGCCTGCTCGCCACCGCGGCCTCGCGCACCCTCACGGCAACCGAAATAGGATTGCTCGCCTTGCTCGAGCCGATCATGGGACCGCTCTGGGTGTGGTTGCTGATGGGCGAAGACCCGGGAGGCAACGCGCTTCTGGGTGGCGCCATCGTGCTCACCGCGGTCGTTGCCAACGAAATGTTTGCCGCCTGGCGCGGGCGCGAGCCGGCACTGCACGATCCCGCGCCCGGTCCGTGACCGGACGTGCCCACCGCATCCGCATTTCAGTCGAGCCGCGAAGTTGATGCCGCATTTTCCGGTCGCGTTTTACGTGGTGGCGGTGATCGCGATATTGATTACCGGCATCGCCAAGGGTGGATTTGGCCAGGGCTCCGGCGGTATCGCCGTACCGCTGATGTCGATGTTCATCCTGCCGGCCGAGGCCGCCGGCATCATGTTGCCCATCCTGTGCGCGATGGACCTCTTCAGCGTTCACGCGTATCGCCGCAGTTGGTCGCGCAAACACCTGGAGATCCTGCTTCCCGGCGCGATAGTTGGCATCGCACTGGGCGCGCTTGCCTTCGGCATGCTGCCGGTCAGCGCCATTCGCCTGTTGCTGGGCATCATCGCGGTGACGTTTGCGCTCAACCAGTGGCTGCGCCTCAGCGAAAGGATCGCCGCGCGGTTTGCGGCAGAACGAGGACGCCCAGGCACGTTGGCCGGTACGTTCTGGGGCGCCGTGTCGGGGTTCACAAGCACGCTCGCACATGCCGGCGGCCCGCCATACGCGATCTACATGCTGGGACAACGAGTCGACAAGACGCTGTTCGTCGGCACGGCGGCTGTGTTCTTCCTCATTGTCAACTACGCCAAGCTCGTTCCCTACTATTTCCTGGGGCAACTGAACGTCGGCAACCTCACCACCGCGCTCCTGTTCTCGCCGCTGGTGCCGCTTGGCGTGTGGATAGGCGTGTTCCTGCATCGCCGGATGTCGCAGCGCATGTTCTTCAACCTGAGCTATTCCATGCTGCTGGCGACCGGCCTCAAGTTGATCTGGGACGCCATTGCGCTATGATGCGCGACTATTCCATCGAGGCGGCATATCCATGAAGCAGACGTTCCTGGATTTCGAGCAGCCCATCGCCGAGTTGCAGCAGAAGATCGACGAGCTGCGGTTCGTGCACGAAGATTCCGCGGTCGATATATCCGATGAGATCTCGCGGCTCGCCAAGAAGAGCCAGCAGCTCACGAAGGATATCTACAGCAAGCTTTCGTCCTGGCAGATCGCCCAGGTCGCGCGCCATCCGCAGCGCCCGTACACGCAGGACTATATCGACGGCATGTTCAGCGGCTTCCGCGAACTGCATGGCGACCGCACCTATGCCGACGATCCCGCCATCGTCGGCGGTCTCGCGCGCTTCAACGGTCAACCCTGCATGGTCATCGGCCACCAGAAGGGCCGCGATACCAAGGAAAAGATTCACCGCAACTTTGGGATGCCGCGTCCGGAGGGTTACCGCAAGGCGCTGCGCCTCATGAAGCTCGCGGAGAAGTTCGGTCTGCCGATGTTCACTCTCGTGGACACGCCGGGCGCCTATCCAGGGATCGGCGCTGAGGAACGCGGGCAGTCGGAAGCGATCGGGCGCAATCTCTACGAAATGGCGGGACTGCGCATTCCAATCATCACGACGGTCATTGGCGAAGGCGGCTCCGGCGGCGCCCTGGCCATTGCCATTGGCGACATCACGTTGATGCTCCAATACGCCACCTACTCGGTGATTTCGCCCGAAGGTTGCGCGTCGATCCTGTGGAAATCGGCCGACCATGCGGCCGAAGCCGCCGAGACGCTCGGCATCACGTCCACGCGGCTCAAGCAACTGGGCCTCATCGACAAGGTGGTGACCGAGCCCCTGGGCGGCGCCCATCGCGACCATGCGGCAATGATGGTCGCCCTGAAAAAGGCGCTGACCGAAGCGCTGCGCCAATTGCAGGATCAGTCGATCGAGACGTTGCTGGAAACGCGCGAGGACAAGATCCTCGCCTACGGCAAGTTCAAGGAAATTGCCGCCGGCTGAAAACGTCGGGCCATACGGCGATTCCCATTTCCTGACCTATGCGGCGCTCATCCCGCGACGTGACAGGATTGTTGCGAGAGACCGTCCGTCGTTCACTGGCAATGCACGTTCCGGAGGGCTCGCCGCTGGCACTGGGACTGTCCGGTGGTCGCGATTCGGTCGTGCTTCTCGATGTACTGGTACTGCTTGCGCCATCGCGAGGGCATACGATCACGGCCATTCACGTCAATCACGGACTGTCCCCGAATGCCGACGCATGGGCGCAGTTTTGCGCCGGCCATTGCGCCGCGCTCGGCATCGACCTGGTGACGCGAAAGGTCAGCGTCGACCGAGCACCCCGGACCAGCCTGGAGTCGCAAGCCCGCGACGCGCGTTACGGCGCGCTTGCGGACGTCGCGCAAGTCCTTTCAGCATCGGTCGTGGCCCTCGCGCATCATCGCGACGACCAGGCCGAGACGCTGCTGCTGCAGTTGCTGCGTGGCGCAGGTCCCCAAGGTCTCGCCGCGATGCCGACCCTGCGCGAGGATGTCGCCGGAATCGCCTGGTGGCGCCCCTTGCTCGAGCTTTCACGCGCGGACATCGACGCCTACGCACGGGATCGAGCGCTTGCCTGGATCGACGACGAAAGCAATGCTGACCGGCGGCACGCGCGCAATGCCGTGCGGCACGACGTATTGCCGGCACTGCGCAAGGTGGCACCCCAGGCCGACGGGATCATTGCGCGAGCCGCAGCGCACCAGGCCGACGCCGCCGAACTGCTCGACGAGCTGGCCGCGCAGGATGCGCAAGGCGCATTCGACGGCGCGACCCTTCGCCGCGATATATTGGCCGGGCTATCCCCGCAGCGCGCGCGCAATCTGTTGCGCTGGTTCCTGCGCGGCCAGGGACTTCCTGCGCCGTCGACGGCGCGCCTTGAGGCCATGTTTGACCAACTGCGTGGCGCACGCGTCGATTCCGTGATTCGCCTGGCGCATGCCGGTACGGAAATTGGCGTGCACCAGGGTCGCATTGCGTTGCATCCTGCCCGTACCGCACCCTTCGACCTGACATGGGGCGGCGAGCCCCTGTTGACGTTGCCACACGGCACCCTTGTCTTTGCGGAGGCGAAAGGTACCGGCATCGATGCGACACGGCTAGCGTCGGCCGCGGTGCGTGTGCGCTCGCGCACAGGAGGAGAACGCTTCCAGGTAGCCGCGGACCGGCCGCGCCGCGCGCTCAAGTCCATTCTGCGAGACTCCGGAATCCCGGCCTGGGAGCGCTTTGGCTTGCCGCTGGTATTCTGCGGCGATGCGCTGGCGGCGGTTGCCGGCGTGGGCATCGACGCGGGATTCCAAACGGCTCCCACACAGCCCGGCATGACCATTTCCTGGCATCCGAAGCCCCGCTGATCCCGAATGGTCGTCGAATCCGGCACTCGCTGCCGACGCGAGCGCACGTTCTGCCCCGGCGGTTGACAATAGCGGGCGGAAAAATGCCTAATGCTCGATCAGCGGCGCCACGATGCATGGCGCCCACATTGGCCATCCTTCCGGAGGATTCATGAAATCCAGAAATTTTGCAATCGCATGCGCTGCCGTGTGTCTGTCGGTTGCCGTTGCCGCAGGCACTGCGCTCGCGCAAGCGCCGATCGTCATCAAGTTCAGCCATGTCGTCGCCGTTGATACGCCCAAAGGCAAGGCAGCCGAGCATTTCAAGAAGCTGGCCGAGGAGCGCACCAAGGGCCGCGTCAAGGTCGAGGTCTATCCGAGCAGCTCGCTGTTCAAGGACGGCGAGGAAATGGAAGCACTTCAGTTGGGCTCGGTGCAGATGCTTGCGCCGTCTCTCGCCAAGTTCGGCCCCTTGGGCGTGCGCGAATTCGAAGTGTTCGACCTGCCCTACATTTTCGATGACACTGCCGATCTCCACAAAGTGACGAACGGCCCCGTCGGCGCTGCCCTGTTCAAAAAACTCGAAGGCAAGGGTCTCGTCGGGCTCGCCTACTGGGATAACGGCTTCAAGGTGATGAGCGCCAACAAGCCGATCCGGGTGCCCGCCGACTACAAGGGCCTCAAGATGCGCGTCCAGTCATCAAAGGTGCTGGGCGACGAGATGAAGGCACTGGGCGCGCTTCCTCAGCAGATGGCGTTCTCCGAGGTCTATCAGGCGTTGCAGACCGGCGTGGTCGATGGCACTGAAAATCCGCCGTCCAACTTCTACACGCAGAAGATGCAGGAAGTGCAAAAATACCTCGCATTGACCAACCACGGCTACCTCGGTTACGCGGTCATCACCAACAAGAAATTCTGGGATGGCCTTCCCGCCGACATCCGCACGACGCTCGAAGGCGCGATGAAGGACGCAACCAAATACGGGAACGACATTGCACAGAAGGAAAACGACGACGCTCTCGAGGCGGTCAGGAAGTCCGGCAAGACCGAAATCATCACTCTCACGCCGGAGCAGAAGTCGGCAATGAAAAAAGCGCTCCTGGTCGTGCACAAGGAAAACGAGTCGCGTGTCGGCAAGGAAACCCTCACCGAGGTCTACAAGGAAACGGGGTTCAAGCCCTAGCCCGCTGCGCGCGCCGCGGCCTTCAGCGCGCGGCGACGCCGGCCAAGACCCGGTCCACCATCACGCCGGACTGGCCCAGGTAATTTTCGGGGTCGCACAGGCTCTCGAGCGCCGCGCGGTCCAGGTGGCGACTGACTTCCGGATTCTCAACGAGCAGATCGATAAGCGGACGACTTGACGTGAGGGCCTCGCGACAGAGGTCGTAGACGAGGTCGTGGGCATGCTCGCGGCCAATGTGGCGGCCCAAGCCCATCATCACGGCTTCCGACATGACGAGGCCGTTGGTGATGTCGATGTTCGCGCGCATCCGCGCCGTGTCGACCTCCATGCCCTCCAGCACAACGCGCGTCTGCTGCAACGCGCCAGCAGTCAGGCAGAACGCCTCGGGAAGCGCGATCCACTCGATTTGCCAGGGACCGGTTGACCGCTCGTGGTCGCCGATCATCGCGTCCAGCAGCGCCGCCGCGTGCTGGCGCACCATCGACACCGCTGCGTGAATGTAAACGGACGAGATCGGATTGCGTTTCTGCGGCATCGTGCTGCTTGAGCCGCGGCCATGCGTGAATGGTTCGAAGACCTCGCCCACTTCCGTTTGCATCATCAGCCTGACGTCCATCGCGATCTTGCCGAGCGTGCCGCCGACCAGTCCCAGGAAGCAGCCGACTTCGGCGATCGAATCGCGCGCCGTGTGCCATGCAATCACCGGTTGTGAGAGACCGAGCTCGGCCATCAGCCCCGCCTGCGTTTCCATCGCGCCGTGCTCGATCGACGCCAGCGTCCCACATGCGCCGCCGAATTCACCGACCAGCACCCGTGCGCGCAGTTGATCGAGACGGTCGCGGTGGCGCTCGATCGACGCCAGGATGGTCGCCATCTTGTATCCGAATGTCACGGGTATCGCGTGCTGCAAATTGCTGCGGCCGATGATCGGCGTGTCACGGTATTCGCGCGCCAGCTGGGCGAGCGCCGCGGAGATCGCCACCAGGTCCTGCTCGACCAGGTCGAGTGCCTCGCGGATCAGCATGACGGTGGCGGTGTCGGTGATGTCCTGCGTCGTTGCGCCCCAATGGCAGTACTCGCCGAGCTTGTCGCGGCAGAGCGCGTTCAATTGCGACACGACGCCCAGGATGGGGGAGCCGATGCGCTCAGTCTGCATCCGGAGCTTTTCCATGTCGATGTTGCGTATGTCGCAATGGCTGACGATCTCGTCGGCGGCCACCTGCGGGATGATGCCCAGACGTCCCTGGACGAGGGCCAGCGCGCGCTCGATGGCCACGTAGCTTGCGGTCCGATTCTCGTCCGACCACACGTGGCGCATGGCTTCGGTGCTGAACAGGTTGCCGAAAATGCGTGAGTCGATGATCGAGGCCGACATGGCAGAGTGCTCCTGAGGATGGGTGTGAAATTGACGTGCGCAAATCGTCGTAGGCGCGTGTTTTAGGATCAGGATCGCGCGGCCCTGCAGCTTGCCCGGACCATCGACCATCTTACCGTCGCCAAGGTACCGGCGGGCCAGCGGGCGAACAGCGACACGCCAACGGGGTTCGACCGAAAAGTGCTCCGCAGCCTGAGGATGCAGTAAGCTGGCACCCTTCCGGCGGCAAGGCGCCACTGGAAACGGAAAAGAAGCGCCGACAAGTCAGTTGGAACAAGCCCGGGAGAAAAACGGGGCCAAGGAGGGGAACATGAAGTTCCTGGATCATCTCGAGGAGTGGCTGATCGCGATCCTGATGGGGGCGGCCACGTTGCTGATATTCGTGGCGGTTCTGCACCGCTACGCCGCGGGAATGCCGATTCCGGTGTTGCAGGACGCGCTGCTGGCAATCGACATGTCCTGGGCACAGGAACTATGCATCTACATGTTCGTGTGGATGGCGAAGTTTGGCGCGGCCTACGGCGTCCGGACCGGCATCCACGTCGGCGTCGACGTGATGATCAATCAGCTTCCCCCAGCGACGCGAAAGGTCTACGTGCTCTTCGGGCTCCTGGCGGGGGCGACGTTTACCGCCATCGTGGGCACACTGGGCGCCACGTTCACCTGGGAAATCGCGCAGACCAGTTCAACATCGCCTGACCTCGAGATTCCAAAGTGGATCGTGTACTTGTGCATACCACTGGGTTCCTACCTGATGTGCTTCCGCTTTCTGCAGGTCGCCTGGCATTTTGCCCGCACCGGTGAACTGCCGAAGCACGACGTGGGCCACGTCGAGGGTATCGAGGAGGCTGACAGCGACGCTTACGTCATGGCGCCCGGCCTGCATCCCGCCGACCTGACCGCGGGAGGCCGGAAATGAGTACGTTGGCCGCGGTTCCCGAGAACGCGCCGCGCTGGCCGGGATTGATCCCGCCGGTACTCATCGCCATTCCGTTCGTGTTGAAGTTGGCCGGCGTGCCGGTCGCCAACGCGTGGATCATCTTCGCGCTGCTGTTCGGCCTGATGCTGACCGGCATGCCGATCTCGATCTCGCTCGGCCTCACGGTGCTCACGTACCTGTTCACGATGACCACGGTGCCGATCGAGTCGGTGGCGCTGAAGCTCTTCACCGGTATCGAGAAGTTCGAGATCATGGCCATCCCGTTCTTCATCCTCGCCGGCAATTTCCTCACGCACGGCGGCGTGGCGCGACGAATGATCAATTTCGCCTCGTCGATGGTCGGGCACTGGCACGGCGGGCTGGGGCTAGCGGGCGTGATGGCCTGCGCCCTGTTCGCCGCGGTTTCGGGCAGCTCGCCGGCGACCGTCGTCGCCATAGGCTCGATAATCCTGCCGGCCATGCTCAAGCAGGGCTTCCCGGCGCGCTTTGGCGCGGGCGTGGTCACGACCTCGGGCGCGCTCGGCATCCTGATCCCGCCCTCGATCGTGATGGTGATGTACGCGGTCGCCACCAACACGTCGGTCGGCGCGCTGTTCATCGCCGGCATCGTTCCCGGCCTGGTTCTCGCCATACTGCTCGGCCTGACCACCTGGTGGCGCGCGCGCAAGAATAATTACCCGCGACAGAAGAGAGCGTCGTGGCTTGAACGCTGGCGGGCATTCCGCCAGAGCGTGTGGGGATTGCTCCTTGTCATCGTCGTCATCGGCGGCATCTACACCGGGATGTTCACACCGACGGAGGCTGCGGCGGTCAGCGCCGTCTATGCGTTCCTAATCGCCGTATTCGTCTACAAGGACATGACGCTGGCGAAGGTGCCCAAGGTGCTCCTGGACTCGGCGAGCATGAGTGCCATGCTGCTGTACATCATCACCAATGCAGTGATGTTTTCATATCTCATGACCTCCGAGCAGATCCCGCAGGAACTCGCAGCCTGGATGCTCGGCAAGGGCCTGGGCGTCATCGCGTTCCTGCTGTTCGTCAACATCATCCTGCTTCTTGCAGGCAACGTGATGGAACCTTCGTCTATCGTACTGATCATGGCACCGATCCTGTTCCCGGTCGCGATGAAGCTCGGCATCGACCCCGTGCACTTCGGCATCATGATGGTGGTCAACATGGAGGTTGGCATGTGCCATCCGCCCGTTGGCCTCAACCTCTATGTGGCGTCCGGTATCACCAAGATGGGCATCACCGAGCTCACCATTGCGGTCTGGCCCTGGCTCCTCACCATGCTGGGGTTCCTGATCGTCGTGACCTACTGGCCGGGGCTGTCACTCTGGTTGCCGCGAGTGCTGGGGATGATTACCTAGAGGTACGTGCACGGGTCCCTGCCGTGCCGTGGGCAGATCGCGCGCCGGCGCGGTCGCGGCTGCAGCTCAAGTCCGAAGCACGCGGGTTCCGGAACGGCCCTGATTGGCCCTTTTCGGCCGCCGCTGCGACGCCCCATTGCCTGCCTTCGGACCAGCGCAAGGGGTCCCTCGCGACCCCCTCCTCGACGTGCTATAATTTTGAATTCATTCGCTTTTATTCATTTTTCAGGGTTGGAGCCGCTAAATGGCAGTTGAACGAACGCTTTCCATCATCAAGCCAGACGCAGTCGCGCAAAACGCAATCGGCGAAATCCTCGCCCGATTCGAGAAGTCCGGCCTCAAAATCGTCGCTGCGCGGATGGCTTGGCTGTCCCGCGCCGAAGCCGAGGGTTTTTACGCCGTTCACCGCGAGCGCCCGTTCTTCAAGGCGCTGGTCGATTTCATGGTTTCCGGCCCGGTGATGATCCAGGCGCTGGAAGGAGACAACGCCATTGCCCGGAATCGCGAGCTGATGGGCGCCACCGATCCAAAGAAGGCGGCTGCGGGAACGATTCGCGCCGATTTCGCCAAGTCGATCGACGCCAACGCGGTCCACGGCTCCGATGCGCCGGAGACGGCGGCAACGGAAATCGCGTATTTCTTTCCCGCGCTGGCCGTATATAGCCGTTGAACGACACATGTTGCAGCGTCCATGACCAACCTGCTCGACTTTGATCCGCCGGGGCTGGCAACGTTCTTCGCCGAACGCGGTGAAAAGCCGTTTCGCGCGAAGCAGGTGCTGCACTGGATTCACCAGCGCTTCATCGCCGATGTGAGCGCCATGACCGACCTCGCAAAGCCTTTGCGCGAGCGTTTGGGCGAGGAATGCGCGATCGGCGCGCCGACGGTCATCAAGGACTCGACGGCGAGCGATGGCACGCGCAAGTGGCTGCTCGACGCCGGCAATGGCAATGCCGTGGAATCGGTCTACATCCCCGAAGACGACCGCGGCACCTTGTGCATTTCCTCGCAGGCCGGGTGCGCGCTCGATTGTGCATTCTGTTCGACCGGCAAGCAGGGATTCAACCGCAACCTGTCGACCGCCGAGATCATTGGCCAGCTTTGGCACGCCAACCGCACGCTGCTGGCTGACGGCGTCACCGGTGCCTGGATCGAGCATGGCCGGCCGCCGATTACGAATGTCGTGATGATGGGCATGGGCGAGCCGCTGGCCAATTACGAAAACGTCGTGCCTGCACTTCGCCTGATGCTGGACGACAATGCCTATGGCCTGTCGCGGCGGCGCGTGACGTTGTCGACCTCGGGACTGGTGCCTCTCATCGATCGCCTGCGCGTCGAATGCCCCGTCGCGTTGGCGGTTTCGCTGCACGCGCCGGACAACGCGCTGCGCGATCGCATCGTCCCGATCAACCGCACCTACCCGCTGGCCGAGCTGATGGCCGCCTGCGTCCGCTACATCGAACGCGCACCGCGCGACTTCGTCACGTTCGAATACGTCATGCTCGATGGGGTCAACGATGCGCCAGCCCACGCCCGGGCCCTGGTTGAGCTGGTGCGTGAGGTGCCGTGCAAGTTCAACCTGATTCCGTTCAATCCGTTTCCGGGAACAGAATTTCGCACGAGCCCACGCGATCGCATCCTGGCGTTCCAGGCGATCCTCATCGACGCAGGATTGGTGACAACCATCCGCAAAACCCGGGGCGAGGACATCGACGCTGCCTGCGGCCAGTTGGCCGGCCAGGTGCAGGACCGCACCAAGCGCCGGTTGTCCACGCGCATCGTGGCCTTTCCTTCACCTTAGCGTTCGCATTGCAAAGGCACGAGACGTCCATGCGCCCGATCCCGAACTTGACTGCGAATTTGTCCATCAAGCCGATTCATTTGATGATCCCGGTGCTTGCCGTGCTCGTGGGCTTGGCCGGCTGCACGTCGACCTCCTCCAACACGCCCGCCCCCGCGCCGATTCCACAGCCGGTACCGCCGCCGCCCATCAAGGAAGCCCCATTGCCCGTACGCGCGAATCTTCGCGCCGAACTGGCGGCGGGCTACTACGAACGCGGCCAGATGGATGTCGCATTGCAGGAATTGACCGAAGCGGTGAAGCTCGACCCGACCAACGCGAAAATCTACAACGTTTATGGCCTGGTCTATGCGACGCTCGGACAGGACGCGGACGCGGCGCGCAACTTCCGCAAGGCCCTCGAGTTGTCCCCCAACGATTCGGAATTCCGCCAGAACTGGGGCTGGTATCTCTGCACCCATGCCCAGGCAAAGGAATCCATCCCCGAGTTCGAGCGCGCCATCAGCAACCCGCTCTACAAGACGCCGGAAATCGCGCTGATCAATGCGGGTCGCTGCGCAGGTTCGCTGGGCGAGACGCAGCGGGCAGAACAGTTTTTCCGTCGCGCGCTGAATGTCTCGCCGAGCAATCCGGAAGCCGCGTACAGCCTCTCGCAACTCGCCTACAAGGAGGGGCGCCTGCCGGAAGCGCGTGCGCTCATGAAACCCGTGATGCAGCAGAACAACCCGTCGGCCGAAGAGCTGGTGCTGGGCATGTGCATCGAACGCAAATTGGGCGACCGCAGCGCGGAGGCCTCCTATGTTTCCCAGTTGCGCAACCGATATCCGAATTCACCCGAGACCAAGAGCATCGCGACGGGAGCTTGCGAGTGACGGAAGGTACCGACGCGCTGCAGCACGATGCTTCGCCGGATGAGGCCGCGAATGCGGGCATGCTGCTCCGGGCCGGCCGCGAAGCCGCCGGCCTCTCGGTGGCTGCCGTTGCGCAACAGTTGAAGCTCGCCCCGCGCCAGATTTCTGCCTTGGAGGAGGGCGACTTCGCCAAGCTTCCGGGGCGCACCTTCATACGCGGTTTCGTGCGCAACTATACGCGCCTCTTGCACCTCGACACCGATGCCGTACTGGCTGCGCTGCCCGAAACCGCGCCGCCATCGTCGCTCGAATCTCCCTCGTTGGCGCCAACGCCCCGGCCCATGGGCGAGCTCCCTGCGGATGTGCACGCCAAGCCGCCGAGCGCCGCGCGCTGGGCCATTCCACTGGCGTTGGTGGCGGTAGTCACCGTAGCCGCGGTGTACGAAATTACGCGACCCCCGGTGGAGCCCGCCAAGAGTCCGGTCATCGAGAGGATCGGTGTGTCTCCGACGCAATCACAGTCGGCCACACCGTCCCAAGCCGCGATTCCCCAGACCGCGTTGGCTCCCGGCGCTCCCTTCGCTGGCTCGTCACCCTCTGTCAGCGAGCCTACGGCGACCACGTCACCCAACACGACCACCCCGCTGCCCAATCCGCTCGCCGTCACGGAAGAAAAGACCGCGCCCGCAATGGAAAAGCCGTTGGACCAGGCAACCCAAAACATCGCGCGCGCGCCGTTGGTCGGCGAGGCGAGCGGCGCAACGTCCTCGACCGTCGATCCCCGCGACGCGCCGATAGCCCTAGCGTTCCAGGGAAGGTCCTGGGTGGAGGTACGCGACGGCGCCGGCGTGCTCATTCTTTCTGTCACGGGCAACGCCGGCGAGCGCCAGGCGGTGACTGGCCGCCCGCCCTTCGACGTCGTGATCGGCAATGCCGCCGCGGTGACCGTCAACTGGCAGGGCAAGGCATTCGACACAACACCCTACAACCGGCAAAACGTCGCCCGGTTCACGCTCAGGTAGGCCGCATGCAACACCCGCTCATCACGCGCCGTATTTCGCGCCAGGTCGCTATCGATGGGATCAAGGTCGGCGGCAACGCGCCGATCGTCATCCAGTCGATGACCAATACCGACACTGCCAACGTGGCCGCGACCGTGGCGCAGGTCAACGCCCTGGCTGTCGCTGGATCGGAACTCGTGCGCATCACCGTCAATTCCGCCGAGGCCGCCGCCGCCGTGGGGACCATCCGCGCTCAACTCGACGCGATGGGCTGCGACGTGCCCTTGATCGGCGACTTTCATTTCAATGGACACAAGCTCCTGACCGATTATCCGGACTGCGCGCGCGCGCTGGCCAAGTACCGGATCAATCCGGGCAACGTGGGCAAGGGCAGCAAGCGTGATCCGCAGTTCGTGGTGATGATCGAAAAGGCCATCGAATACGCCAAGCCCGTGCGCATCGGTGTCAATTGGGGCAGCCTGGACGCCGACCTCCTCGCGCGCATGATGGACGAGAACGCCACATTGGCGGAGCCGCTGGCGGCCGATGCGGTGATGCGCGAGGCGCTGATCACGTCGGCCATCGGCAGCGCCCAACGCGCCGAGGACCTTGGGCTTCCGCGCGATCGCATCATCCTGTCCTGCAAAGTGTCCGACGTGCAGGACTTGATTGCGGTGTATTCCGAACTCGCGCGCCGTTGCGACTACCCGCTGCATCTCGGGCTCACCGAAGCCGGCATGGGCAGCAAGGGAATCGTTGCGTCCACCGCGGCGTTGGCCGTTCTGCTGCAACAGGGCATCGGCGACACGATCCGCGTTTCACTTACTCCCGAACCCGATGGTGACCGCACCCGCGAAGTCGTCGTGGCGCAGGAAATCCTGCAGACGATGGGGATGCGCTCGTTCACGCCGATGGTCATCGCGTGCCCAGGTTGCGGCCGCACCACCAGCACCTATTTCCAGTCGCTCGCGGAGCAGATCCAGTCCTATCTTCGGACGTCGATGCCGACGTGGCGCGAGCGCTATCCCGGGGTCGAGGACATGCAGGTCGCGGTCATGGGCTGCGTCGTCAACGGTCCCGGCGAATCGAAGATGGCCAATGTCGGCATTTCGCTGCCGGGCACAGGTGAAACGCCGGTCGCGCCGGTATTCGTCGACGGCGTGAAGACCGTGACGTTGAAGGGCGACCGCATCGCGCAGGATTTCCAGGCACTCGTCTTCGACTACGTCCGCGCGACCTACGGCGGCGAGGAACCCGCTGCGCACCTTAGGCCGGAACGCAGGACGATTCCAGTCAAGGTGGCGGTGTGACCGACTTGTCGACGCCATTGCGGAGCCAACGGACAATAGCCACTGGAGGCAAGCTGCAAGCGGTGCGCGGCATGAACGACGTGCTGCCGGTCGAATCCGCGCTCTGGGAATTCTTCGAGGACACCGTCCGCGACGTGTTCCGCCAATATGGTTACCGGAACATCCGCACGCCCATCGTCGAGAAAACCGAACTTTTCGTGCGTAGCGTAGGCGAGGTCACGGACATCGTCGAGAAGGAGATGTACACGTTCGACGACAACGGCGAGAGCCTCTCCTTGCGTCCGGAAGGCACGGCGCCCACCGTACGCGCGGCCCTCGAGCACAACCTTCTCTACGACGGCCCGAAGCGGCTCTGGTACAGCGGCCCCCTCTTTCGCCACGAGCGCCCGCAAAAGGGCCGCTATCGCCAATATCACACGTTTGGCGCTGAAGCATTCGGCTTTGCCGCGCCCGAAATCGATGTCGAATTGCTGGTCATGGTCCAGCGCCTGTGGCAGCGTCTGGGGCTCACCGGCATCACGCTGGAAATCAACACCATCGGCAGTGCGCAGGAGCGCAATTCCTTCCGCGGCGTGCTGATCGCGCACTTCGATAAACACCGGGATACGCTGGATGCCGATGCGCAGCGCCGGCTTCAAACCAATCCGCTGCGCATACTGGACAGCAAAAATCCGGCGATGCAGCAAGTGATCGAGGCGGCGCCGAAATTGTGGAATTCGCTGGGCGAAGAGTCGCGCAAGCTGTTCCACGACATACACGAGGGGCTGCGCGAAGCGGGCATTGAATTTCGCGTCAATCCGCGCCTGGTGCGGGGGCTCGACTATTACAATGCCACGGTCTTCGAATGGGTGACTGACCGGCTTGGCGCCCAAAGCGCGGTGTGCTCCGGCGGCCGCTATGATGGCCTGTTCGAACAGTTGGGCGGCAAGCCGACTCCCGGCTGTGGCTTCGGCATAGGTTCCGAGCGCGTGCTGTTGTTGCTGCAGGACGCCGGCCGCAGCGCCGACCTGGCGCCGCTGGCCTACGTCGTGCATGCGGGCGCAGGGGCAAGTCCACTGGCACGACAAATCGGAGAAACGCTGCGCGACGCGGGACATGCGGTTGTCGTCGATGCCGGCGGCGGGAGCTTTAAGTCGCAAATGAAAAAGGCCGACACGAGTGGCGCGAAATTCGCGCTCGTCATCGGCGACGACGAGGTGGCGGCCGGAACGGTCGCCATCAAGGCATTGCGGGCACCCGGCGATCAAGTCGCCGTGCCCATCGCGACGCTCGCGTCGTACCTCGGAAAAATCGCAGGATAACTACGGGACCAAGGACGAGATATGGCAGTTTACGATCTGCAGGAACAGGAACAACTCGACGACCTCAAGATCTGGTGGGGGCGCTGGGGCAACACGGTGGCCACGGTGCTGGTCATCGCATGCCTGGCCGCCGCCGCAGTACAGGGTTACCGCTGGTGGAATCTGAAAAAAGCCGAGGACGCCGCCGTACTGTTCACCGCCGTGACGCAGGCAGCACGCGCCAACGACGTAGCCAAGGCCAAGGACGCGACGCTCGCCCTCACCGACAAGTTCGCAAGCACCGGCTATGCACCGCGCGCGGCGTTCATGCTCGCAAAAATGCAGTTCGACGCCGGCGATTCCGCTGCGGCGAGGATACAGTTGCAATGGATCGTTGACCACGCCGCCGAACAGGAGCTGCAGGAAATCGCGCGGTACCGCCTGGCCGAACTCATGTTGAACGAAAAGCAATATGACGACGCATTGAAAATGCTCGATGCGAAACATAGCGACCCGTTTGCCGGCCTCTATGCCGACTTGCGTGGCGACGCCTACACGGCAGCGGGGCGAACAAGCGATGCGCGCATCGCCTATCAGGCGGCGCTCGCCAAGTTCGATGCCAAGTCGGCCTACCGCAATTACGTGCAGGTGAAGCTCGATTCGCTGGGACCGGCACCGATGGTCGCTGCCGAGCCCTCCCCTTCCTCACCCGCTTCGGCCTCTACTGTGGTGCCCTCCGCACCGGCTGCAGCACCAGCAGCCGCACCTACAAATGCTCCGGCACCGGCCGCACCGGCCGCACAAAAATGACCGGTCGTCGCCATAGCAACGATGGGCACGCCATGGCGCCCGCCCTCGCACGCGCTCGCACGTGCATGATCAGTAAATGCCTGGTGTCGGTAGTGGCCGTCTCAACGCTTGGCTTGACCGGCTGCGCGGCGATGAAAGAGTGGATGCCGACCTTGCCAGCCCCGTCGATGACCTGGCTCATTGACCCGAAAAAGCCGGGTCCCTTGCCCGAATTGACGGCATCGGCCACCGCCTCGATCAGCTGGCAAGCGCAAGTGGGCTCGGCCGGACCTGGCTTTTCTCCGACCGTCCTGAGCGACGCGATTTATGCCGCATCCCAGGACGGCGCGCTGGTTCGACTGGACCCGGCGAATGGCCGCAGCGTGTGGCGCGTCGATGTCGGCCAGCGTCTTTCTGCTGGCGTGGGCGCGGACGCAACGCTGGTGATCGTCGGCGGCGACAAAGGCGATGTGTTTGCTTATTTCCCCGACGGCAAACCTGCCTGGAAGGCGCGCGTATCGACGGAGGTGGTCGCGCCGCCGCGCATCGCCGAGGGCGTTGTCATGGTCTTTACCGGCGACGGCAGCGTGCATGCGCTCAATGCGGCCGACGGAACGCGCAAATGGGTCAATCAGCGGGCGACGCCGGCGCTGATCGTGCGCAATTTTGCCGGTGGCTCAGTGCGCCGCGGCGCCTTGTTCATCGGCACCGCCGGCGGCCATCTTCTCGCACTGGCGGTCCCGACTGGTATCGTCGGCTGGGATGCGACGGTCGCCAACCCGAAGGGCGCGACCGAGCTCGAGCGGATCGCCGACGTCACCAGCATGCCGCTGGTGCTGGAGAAGGACGCCTGTGCCGTCGCTTATCAGGGACGCGTGGCGTGCTTCGATATAACGCGCGGCACGTTGCAATGGTCGCGGGACATCTCGAGCCTGACCAACATGGCCGCCGACAACAAGAACATCTATCTCACGGACGACAAGGGTGCCGTGCACGCGCTTGACCGGTCGACCGGCGCCTCGGTGTGGAAACAGGACATTCTCAACAAACGCCGGATCGGCGGTCCCCAGATGGTGGCCGATTACGTCGGCCTCGTCGATGTGGAGGGCTACCTGCATCTCCTGTCGCCGGTCAACGGCGCCTATGTCGGGCGGCTCGCCACCGACAGCAAGCCCGCCACCGCGCAGCCCGAGCTCCTGCTCACCGGCGCGCTGTGGCAATCGACCGGCGGCACGCTATTCGCCGTATCCGCGAAGTAGCCTAAGGACATGCGCAGCGCTTCGATCTTGTCCGCACGCGGGAACCTCCGCGTTTCCTTGCGGCCACCCGCGCGATGTTGCCAACCGTAGCCCTTGTCGGCCGCCCCAACGTCGGCAAGTCCACGTTATTCAACCGGCTGACCAAGACGCGCGACGCGCTGGTCGCGGACTTTCCGGGACTGACGCGAGACCGCCACTACGGCCGCGCCTTTGCCGGCGACCAGGCCTACTTTGTCGTCGACACCGGCGGCTTCGAGCCCAAGGCCACGTCCGGCATCCTGCACGAAATGGCCAAGCAGACACGTCAGGCCATCGCGGAGTCCGACGTAGTCGTGTTCCTGGTCGACGGCCGGAACGGCCTGGCTCCGCAGGACAAGACCATCGCCGACCTGTTGCGCAAGTCGGGCCGTCCAGTCGTTCTCGCCGTGAACAAAGCCGAGGGACTGCAGCCGGACCGCGCCGTGGTCGAGTTTCACGAGCTGGCCCTGGGCGAACCCATTGCCATTTCCTCCGCCCATGGCGAGAACGTGCGTGGCATGATCGAGTTCGCACTCGGGAAAATTCCGGATGCGCATCGCTTCACCGACGACAGGCAGCGCAACACGTCAACGGATCCCGAGCGTCCGGACACGATCAAGGTTGCCATCGTCGGGCGCCCCAATGTCGGCAAGTCCACGCTCGTCAATTCGATCTTCGGCGAGGAACGTGTCATCGCCTTCGACGAGCCGGGCACTACGCGCGACGCCATCTATCTCGACTTCGAGCGCGATGGGCAGAAGTACACGCTGATCGACACAGCCGGCGTGCGCCGCCGCGGCAAAGTGTTCGAGGCCATCGAAAAATTCTCGGTGATCAAGACGCTGCAGGCGATCGAGGATGCGAACGTCGTCGTGCTGTTGCTCGACGCGGAACACGCGATCACCGAACAGGATGCGCACCTGGCGGGGCATGTGCTCGAAGCCGGCCGCGCGGTGGTCGTCGGAATCAACAAGTGGGACGTCGTGGCCAGGGAGCAGCGCGACCAGGTCAAGCGAGACCTTGATCGCAAGATGGGATTTTTGGCCTTCGCCCAATTCCACTTCATGTCCGCACTCGAGGGCAAGGGCGTCGGACCGCTGCTCAAGTCGGTCGACAAGGCCTTCGCGGCGGCCATGGCCAAGCTGCCCACGCCGCGCCTGACCCGCACGCTGCAGCTGGCGGTCGAACGGCAACAGCCGCCACGCTCCGGATTGGTGCGGCCCAAGATGCGCTATGCGCACCAGGGCGGCGTCAATCCGCCGCTTATCATTGTCCATGGCACTGCGCTGCATCACATTCCGGACGCCTATCGCCGCTACCTGGAACATTTTTTCAGCGACGCGTTCAAACTGCAGGGCACGCCCCTTAGGATACAATTCAAGATCGGTGCCAACCCCTTCGCGGACGCCGTCGCGCGTCGTTAGGCGTTCCGCTTTTCGCCCGCCCTGTCGGCGGCGGCACTTGGAAATGTCGGTACGGACCAAAAACAACAGCGGAGCTCGACCATGAGCAACAAAGGGCAAATGCTACAAGACCCGTTCCTCAATACCTTGCGCAAGGAACACGTGCAGGTATCGATCTATCTAGTCAACGGTATCAAGCTGCAGGGACAGATCGAGTCGTTCGACCAGTACGTCGTCCTGCTCAAGAACACCGTCACGCAGATGGTGTACAAGCACGCGATTTCGACGGTGGTTCCGGCGCGCCCGGTCACCATGCCGCAACACGCCCCCGGCGCTGACGGGGACGCCTGACCGCCCTTGTGCAGGCCGCTGCGGGTAGTGCTGCCGTCCGGATGACGGACGGGCGCTGCACCCGCACGTTCCCCTTCGATCGCAATCCAGATGTTTGAACGCCCGGACGGCGGTGACCGCGTTCTGATCGTTGCCCTCGACATGCGAGACGGCGATCGCGCATTCCGTGTCGCGGAGATTACCGATCTCGCGATCTCCGCGGGCGCGGTCGTGGTCGGCACCGTCGGCGGCCGTCGCCAGCGCCCCGATCCCGCCTTCTTCGCCGGCAAGGGCAAGGTCGACGAAATCCTGGCGCTGCGCACCGAGCATGCAGCCGACCTCGTCCTCTTCGACCACTCGCTGTCCGGCGTACAGCAGCGCAACCTCGAGGAGCGATTGGGATGCCGGGTGGTGGACAGGCCGAGCCTCATCCTCGACATCTTCGCGCTGCGCGCGCGCAGTGCGGAAGGCAAGCTGCAGGTGGAGCTGGCGCAGCTGAAGCACATGTCCACCCGCTTAGTCGGCGGCTGGACCCACCTCGAGAGGCAAAAGGGCGGTATCGGCTTGCGCGGGCCCGGCGAGACGCAGCTCGAAACCGATCGCCGCCTCATCGGCGAGCGCGTCAAGTTACTCAACGAACGCCTGGCGCGCGTGGCGCGGAGCCACGCCGTGCAAAGCCGCACTCGCCGTCGCGCTCGCGTGCGCACAGTAGCGCTGGTCGGGTATACCAACGCGGGCAAGTCAACGCTGTTCAATCGGATGACGGGGGCCTCGGCGTACGTCGCGGACCAGCTCTTCGCAACGCTGGACACGACCCTGCGCAAGGTCTACGTGCCCGGTTCGGATGCCATCGTGTTGTCCGACACGGTTGGCTTCATCCGCGACTTGCCTCATGACCTGGTTGCCGCATTCAGGGCGACGCTATCGGAGGCCGCCGACGCCGACCTGCTGCTGCACGTGATCGACGCGGGCGCGACGAATCGCCACGAACAGATTGCCGCGGTCGACCGGGTCCTGGAGGAAATCGGGGCCGCCGCCGTACCTCAGATCCGGGTGTTCAACAAATGTGATCTGGCCGGCCTCGCCCCGGGCGTGGAACGGGACGGCTGTGGTACCATTTCGACGGTAAGATTGAGTGCGCTGACCGGCGCCGGCGCACCTGAGTTGCGTGCCGCACTGGCGGAGCGATTCCCGTTCCAACCCACTACTGTGCAACTGTCGGCGGTGACTTTGGAACCCTAGAATGCCGCGCAAGCGCCTTCCGCTTCCGCAACCGTCCCGGCAACCGCTTGTTGGAACAACTGACCGCCCCCATCTTCAGAATTCCGGTTCCGATTCTTCCAATCGTCCTGCGCTCACTTTTCCCTCATTTTTCCATTCTTACTGACCTCGAAGCTGCGCCATGTCGCTGAATGATCCCCAGTGGGGCAAGCGTGGTAATGACGGCGGACCGCCCGATCTCGACGAGATCTGGCGGAACGTCAATCGTCGCATGGGCGAGCTCTTCGGCCGCAAGGGCGGCGATAGTGGCAATGGCGGCGACCGGCCGCCGCGGCGCGGACTCGCCTTTGGTGGCGCCGGCCTGCTGGTCGCACTCGTCCTGGTCGTATGGCTGGCGAGCGGCTTCTACATCGTCGATGAAGGCCGCCGCGGCGTCGTCACCCATTTCGGCAAGTACACGGAAACGACCCTCCCCGGCCCCCGCTGGCACCTTCCATTCCCCGTCGAGGCCGTCGAGCTGGTCGACTTTTCGCAGGTCAAGACCGTCGAAATCGGGTACCGCAACTCACCCAAGAACAAGGTCGACAAGGAAGCCGTGATGCTGACGGATGACGAGAACATCATCGACATCCAGTTCGCGGTGCAATACAACATCAAAAACGCCGAAGCCTACGTCTTCAACAATCGCAAGCCTGACGCCATGGTTGCGTTTGTCGCGGAGACAGCCATTCGCGAGGTCGTCGGCAGGAGCAAGATGGACTTCACGCTGTACGAAGGCCGCGAGCAAATCGCCAAGCAGACTGAAAAGATCATGCAGGACACGCTCGACCACTACAAGACGGGCGTCTATATCCAGAAAGTCACGCTCCAGAACGTCCAGCCGCCGGAAAAGGTGCAGGCGGCGTTCGACGACGCCGTGAAAGCCGGGCAGGATCGCGTACGCCTGGTCAACGAAGGCCAGGCCTATGCCAACGACGTCGTGCCCCGCGCACGCGGCATGGCGTCCCGTCTCATGGAAGAGGCCAATGGCTACAACACCGAAGTGATCCAGCGATCCGAAGGTGACGCCTCGCGGTTCAAGTCGGTGCTGCTGGAATATGCCAAGGCGCCCGGCGTGACACGCGATCGTCTCTACTTGGACATGATGCAATCGGTGCTCGGCAACTCCAGCAAGGTATTGATCGATCAGAAGGCCGGGGGCAACCTCCTCTATCTCCCGCTCGACAAACTGATGCAGCAGAGCGCGGCCGCGGTTGCATCCACGCCCGAGACACCCTCGGTGACGTCGAGACCGCCGGCCACACCGGTGCCCGACGCCGGCGCCACGCTCGACTCCAGCCGATCGCGCGAAGGCATGCGCAGTCGTGAACGCTAAGCAAGACACATGATGAAATTCACCATGCCGATCCTCGCGTTCATCGTCGCCCTCCTGCTGGTGGCGTCGCAGTCGATCTACACCGTCGACCAGGCCAAGTACGCCATCAAGTTTCAATTGGGCGAGATCATCGAGACCAAGACTCAGCCCGGCCTCTATTTCAAGGTGCCGCTGGTCCAGAACGTGCGCTTTTACGACAACCGCAACCTGACGCTCGAGAACAGCGAACCCGACCGCGTGACCACGTCCGAGAAGACGCCTCTGCTGGTCGACTTCATCGTTCTCTGGCGCATCAACGACGTAAAGCAATACTACGTTTCCGTCCAGGGCGACGAGGAGGCCGCGCGCCGGCGGTTGTCGCAGACCGTTCGCTCCAATCTGGCCGAGGAATTCAACAAGCGCACGATGCACGACGCCATCTCCACCGAGCGCGAGCGCATCACCGCCGTCACGCGGCAGAAGGCCGACGCCGACGCCAAGACCATCGGCGTCGAGGTGGTCGACGTGCGGCTGCGGCGCATCGAATTGCCGCCCGACGTCACCGGTCCGGTGTATCAGCGGATGGAATCGGAACGGCGGCGCGTGGCGAACGAACTGCGCTCGACCGGCGCGGCGGATTCGGAAAAAATCCGCGCCGACGCCGACCGTCAGCGCCAGGTCATTCTTGCCGACGCCTACCGCCAGGCGCAAAAAATCAAGGGTGAAGGCGATGCCAAGGCATCGGCAATCTATGCCCAAGCCTACGGGCAGAATCCGGAGTTCTACGCGTTCTACCGAAGCCTCGATGCCTACAAGGCGACATTCAGAAACAAGACCGATCTCATGGTCCTGGAACCCAGTGCGGATTTCTTCCAGTACTTCAGGTCGGGGTCGGGACGCGCGTCGCGCGCGCCGGCGAAGTAACGCCGTTTCCCCGTAACGCACTCGGTAAATCCCTTGTGGACTCGTTGTGGCCGGCCTTTGCGTTGCTGCTGATCGTCGAAGGCATACTGCCCTTCGCAGCACCCGGCATCTGGCGCGAGACTTTTCGCAAGCTGACCGAAATGAGCGACGGCCAATTGCGTTTCATCGGCCTCCTGTCCATGGCCCTCGGCCTCATTTCCCTTGCCGCATTGCACTATGCGTAAGTGGCTCCTTCCCGAGGCGATCGAAGACGTGCTGCCGGACGAGGCCGCACGTGTGGAAGCGCTGCGCCGCGCGCTGCTCGATCAGTTCCGTGCCCATGGCTATCGCCTCGTCGCGCCGCCGCTGATCGAACATCTGGATTCGCTGCTGACAGGTACCGGTCGTGATCTCGACCTGCAAACGTTCAAGATGGTCGATCCCCTTTCCGGCCGCATGCTGGGATTGCGTGCGGATACCACGCCGCAGGTCGCGCGCATTGACGCACACCTGCTGAACGAAGCCGGCGTCACGCGTCTTTGTTATGCCGGGAGCGTGCTCCGCACATCGGTTTCAGGACCGGGCGACACCCGCGAGGTCATGCAGATCGGCGGCGAATTGTACGGCTTTGGCGGGATCGCCGCCGACTCGGAGGTGATGCAGCTACTGCTGTCGGCGCTGGGCCGCGCAGGCATCGGTGGCCTGCATCTGGACCTGGGACACGTGGGCGTCTATCGCGCGCTGGCGCGGGCCGCCGGGCTCGACGCCACCGGCGAAGGCACCGACAGCGAACTCTTCCACGCATTGCGCAACAAGGATGCGGCAGCGGTGCGCGACCTGACGGGAGACCTGGACGCCGTGGCGCGCGACGCGTTGCGTTCGCTGGTCGGACTGTATGGCCCGGCGCGGGAAACGATCGACGCTGCGCGGCGCGTGTTGCCGGCGCTGCCGGAAGTCGGGGCGGCGCTCGACGCCGTCGCCAGCCTGGCCGCGGCTGCGACGGGCGTGGACGCGATTCACGTCGACCTGGCCGACCTGCGCGGCTACCACTACTATACCGGCGCAACTTTTTCGGTCTTCGCTACCTCTGGCAGTGGCACCGTGGTGGATTGCGGACGGGGCGGACGCTATGACGGCGTGGGACACGCCTTCGGTCGGGCGCGGCCGGCAACGGGATTCTCGCTGGACCTGCGCCGGCTGGCCACGCTGGTCGGCGATAGTGGGGCGACCGACACCATCGCGTCGCCGATTGACCCCGATGTGGCACTGGAAAAGCAGATTGCGCTTTTGCGAGCGCAGGGTGAAGCCGTCGTGGTGACGCTGCCCGGCGAATCCCAAGGAAATGCTCCAGCGCGCCGGGAACTGCAGCGCCACGGAAGCGAATGGCGGGTCGTCACCCGCGACGACTAGCACCTCGACAGGAAAACCAATGGGCAAGAACGTCGTCGTCATCGGCACTCAATGGGGCGATGAAGGCAAAGGCAAGATCGTGGACTGGCTGGCCGAGAGCGCGACCGGCGTTGTGCGCTTTCAAGGCGGGCACAATGCCGGACATACGCTCTGGATAGACGGCAAGAAGACCGTGTTGCGCCTCATCCCCTCCGGCGCACTTCATCCGGGCGTGGCCATCTACATCGGCAATGGTGTCGTGCTTTCGCCTTCGGCATTGCTCACCGAAATTCGCGAACTTGAAGCGGCCGGGGTGGATGTCCGCTCGCGCCTCAAGATTTCTCCGGCGTGCCCGCTGGTGCTGCCCATTCATGTTGCCCTCGACCAGGCGCGCGAAAATGCCATGGGTGAGGAGAAGATCGGTACCACCGGTCGCGGCATCGGACCGGCCTACGAGGACAAGATCGCGCGTCGTGCACTGCGTGTGCAGGACCTACTCCACCCAGAATTGTTCGCCGCAAAGTTGGAGTCGCTGCTCGAGCTGCACAACTTCATGCTCGTGAACTACTACAAGGTCGATGCGGTGCCCTTTGCGCGGACGCGGGACGAGCTGCTGACGTTGGCCGGCGAGATCCGGCCCATGGTCGCCGATGTCGCCGGCCTATTGCAGACGGCGCGGGCGCGTGGCGAATCGCTGCTGTTCGAGGGTGCGCAGGGTGCGCTGCTTGACATCGACCACGGCACCTATCCTTACGTCACCAGTTCCAATTGCATCGCCGGCGCAGCGGCCCCGGGGAGCGGCATCGGGCCGCAGATGCTGGACTATGTGCTGGGCATCGTGAAGGCCTACACGACGCGCGTTGGGACGGGGCCGTTTCCCACGGAATTGAAAGATAGCATCGGCGCGGGACTGGCCAAGCGCGGCAACGAGTTCGGCTCGGTTACCGGGCGCCCGCGTCGCTGTGGCTGGCTCGACATTGCTGCACTCAAGCGCTCGCTGCAGTTGAACGGCGTCGATGGCCTGTGCATCACCAAGCTCGATGTACTGGACGGCATGGATGAGATCAAGCTTGCCACGTCTTATCTAATGGACGGCGCGCCACTCGACCTCATTCCGACCGGCGCCGAGGCCGTCGTGCGTTGCGTGCCGGTCTACGAGTCGATGCCCGGCTGGCGCGAGTCCACGGTGGGCGTGGACTCGTTTGCCGCCCTGCCCGCCAATGCCCGTGCGTATCTGCAGCGCATCGAGGCTCTCACCGGCGTGCCGATTGCGATGGTTTCCACCGGTCCGGACAGGTCAGAAACGATCCTCGTGCACCATCCATTCAACTAGGCGGGCAAAGCGAAAGCGTCGACGATGGACCTGCATGTCAGCTGGGACGAATACAACCGGTTGGTCGAGCGCCTTGCGCTTACCGTGCACGAGTCCGGCTACGAGTTCAACCAGATCATCTGCGTTGCGCGCGGCGGACTGCGCGTGGGAGATGTGCTGTCGCGCATTTTCGAACTCCCCCTCGCCATCCTGTCCACGCACTCCTACACGGCCGAGGGCGGCACGATCCGTGGCGAGCTTGTGATCGCCGAGCACATGACGATGACCCGGCCCCGGTTGGGCGAAAGGGTGCTGCTGGTCGACGACATGGTCGATTCCGGACACACCCTCGACGCCGTGCACAAGGAATTGCCCAAGCGGTTCCCACATATGATGGCGTTGAAGACCGCCGTGCTGTGGTGGAAAGGCTGCTCCGTATTCAAGCCTGACTATTTCGTCGAGCACCTGCCGGACAATCCGTGGATACACCAGCCGTTCGAGGTCTACGACACGCTGCGGCCTGAAAAGTTGAAGGCGCGACTCAAGCGCTAGGAACCCGTCTTCCCGATGGTCACCTTTGCTGTGTTTGTCAGGATCGTGCTAACGTCGTCGGTACTCCGGGGTCTGATCGCGCCATTCCGGGCCGATCCGAAAGTCGTATATCCCGGAGTTCACGTCTCCAGAGGTCCAACATGCGCGAGCTCTTTGCCGCATTACTGGCCACCGCGATAGCCATGCTTTCAAGTAACAGCGCCGTCGCCCAGACCAACTATTTCCAGGGGGTGACGCCGCGACCCGCGGATGTCTACGATTTTCCCTCGAGCCTCACGGTGACGCGCAGTGCGCCGCCGGGCGGTCCCGTGACCGTCGTTCCGACGCTCTATACGCATCTGACGACGGATCCGAATTCCCAGACCTTCGAGTGGGCAAACCTCACCATTCTCAACAACCGCGCGGAATTCGGCGAGAATGTTGCGAACTATGCGCAGGCCAACAAGAACGGACGCGGTCCCACGTGGGCCGGCGTGTTCGAATTGCAGGGCAACAATCCGGAAGGTGGCTGGTGGGGTCTCGAGATCGACGCGATGGCCAATGGGCCCTCCACGATGTATACCGCCGGTACACCGCGCGTCGGGATGGGCGTCGTGGTCGGGCGGGCGGGTGGCGTGGGTCCGCCGGCGACCGTCGACTATGGAGTCTGGCTTCTGCCCTTCTATCGCGACCGGGGTCAGGTCGACGTCAATTTCGGCTTCATGTCGTCGGTCCATTGTCGGGTCGCATGCTTCGGCATGAACGCCGGGGAAAAAATTGCCTTCGATGCGGGCGGGCAGATTACGCAGCACTTCGACCCGCAGACCGGCTTTCTAACGTTCGCTACCAACGGCAAGCCGATCCTCGAGATCCAGATGGAAACCGGCGAAATCCGCGTGCTGGGACGCACCGCGAAATTTGCAGATCCGAATTGAGCCCGAAAAAACGCCCATTGAAAGCCGTTGTCCTCACCTATCATTCGCACCGCGTTCTGGGACCCGATTACGACCTGAACGACCACGTGGCATTGCCGGTCGACCTCCAGACCATCGCGCGTTCCGGCGGTCGCATCGTCTCACTTGCCACGCTGGTGGACGCAATCGAAAGTCACCAGTCAAGAAGCGGCGCGAGCGATGAACCGGCCACGCTGGTTGCGCTCACCTTCGATGACGGTCCGAAATGGGACTTCGCAGATTTTGTGCATCCCGCGCTCGGCCCCCAGCGCAGCTTTGCCAACGCCATGCGCGATTTTCAATCCACGACGGCGGGCCGCGCGCAGGCGGAAATTTGCGCGACGAGTTTTGTCATTGCGTCGCCGGGTGCCCGCCAGGTCATGGAAACCACCTTCGATGCCCGCTACACCTTTCTTACGGCGGGCGCGCTGGACAATGCGTGGTGGCCAAAGGCGATAGCAAGCGGCCTCATCACCATCGGCAACCACAGCTGGGACCATCTGCACCCGGCGCTGGCTTCGGTGGCGCACTCACGTCAGGCGCGCGGCGACTTCACGCAGGTGACCAGTGTCTTGGACGCGGACGCACAGATTCGCGACGCGTCTGTCTACATCGATGCCCACACGGGCGGACGGTGCGCGCCGTTCTTTGCCTATCCCTACGGGCACTGCAACGAATACTTGAGCGAACATTACCTGCCCGACGCCGGGCACGCCCAGGGCTTGCGCGCGGCGTTCACGACTGAACCGAAGGTCATTTCTGGCGGCGAATCGGCGTGGCGCCTGCCGCGCTTCACGAGCGGCCATCACTGGCGCAGCCCGCAGGAGTTGGAGCGGATATTGACTGCAACCGCGTAGTACAGCCTGGCCCCGTACTCAGTTCACTCTCAGTTCACCCTCAGTTCACCTTTAGTTCACATCCACCGGCAACAAAAAAACGCCCGCAATCGCGGGCATTGAATGCGCGCACGCCCAAACCACGGCTTACGCAGGGTGCAATGTTAAACTAGTTCGCTTATTGCCGATTTTTGGCTACATTGGTGCCCGGGAAGGGACTCGAACCCCCACACCTTGCGGCGCATGGACCTGAACCATGTGCGTCTACCAATTCCGCCACCCGGGCGACGCAACCCATAATTTTACTTTTCTGCCAGACACTTGTCAAAGA
>JBDTPJ010000038.1:0-30462 GCA_039932755.1 Betaproteobacteria bacterium | reverse complement strand
CAGCTCGCGTTCGCCAAGCTCGCGTGGGTGAGCCCGCTGCGCGGCACCTACCTGTTCACCAATCGCCAAGGCCAGAAGGCGCTGTCGATGACCGCAGAGGACCTGGCGGAGCGCTTCCGCAACGATCGCGCGCGTCTGGTCGAAGCCGAACCGCTGATCGACCGCGCGTTCACGAGCATGATGACCCAGATGGAAGAAAAGCTCCAAGTCGCCACGACAGACTGACGTGGCGCCGTCCACCATGGGTATTGGCGCATTGATCATCGGTGACGAGATCCTGTCGGGAAAACGGCAGGACAGGCACCTGCCGCATTTCATCGCAACGCTTGCTGCGCGCGGCCTCGCGCCCGACTTCGTCCACTACTTGGGTGACGACCGTGCGCGACTTACGATGTTGTTGCGCGATTCGTTCGCCCGCGGCGATCTCCTGTTCAGCTTTGGCGGCATCGGTGCGACCCCTGACGACCATACGCGGCAGGCGGCCGCGGCGGCGCTGGCCGTGCCTCTCGCACAGCACCCGGAGGCGGTCGCGGAAATCGTCGCGCGCTTCGGCGAGGAAGCCTACCCGTATCGCGTTCTGATGGCCGAGTTTCCGGAAGGCGCGCGCATCATTCCCAATCCAGTCAACCGGGTTGCCGGCTTCGCGGTGCGCGACCATCATTTCTTCCCGGGCTTTCCCCAGATGGCGTGGCCCATGCTCGATTGGGTGTTGGCAAACTGGTATCCCGACCTGAAACACGTGCCACCGCAGGAGCGCGCCATAGTTGTCTACGGCGCAGGGGAAAGTCAGTTGCTCCCGCTCATGGAGGCCAATGTCTCCCGATTCCCAACGCTTAAACTCTTCAGCCTGCCTTCGTTCATGGCCGACGGCGGACGCAGGATTGAACTCGGCGTGAAGGGCGATCCGGATCATGTGGACGCCGGAATCGCGCACCTGCGCGAAGGTGTCGAGGCCGCGGGATTTCGGTGGGAGCCAGGCGAGACCGGCGCAAGTGAACGTGCAAACGGAAGTGAAAAAGGAAGTGGCAACGGAAGTGGCAACGGAAGTGGCAACTGAGCATGGACGGCACCGGAAAGTGGTTCGATGAAATCGTAGTCGGCGAAGTCTTCAGTCGCTCGGTCACGATCACCGAGGCGCATCTCGTCATGAGTTGCGGGATCCTGGGCGATTTCAATCCCTTGCACGTGGACGAGGAATTCGCGCGAAAGTCGCGGTTCGGAGGGCGCATCCTGCATGGAATGATGACCAGCGCGATCATGGGCGGCCCGATCGGCATGTATTTCTACGGCACCGCCATTGCCTATCTCGAACACAATGCGCGATTCCGCGCGCCGGTGCGTCCCGGCGATACGCTGAAGATCGCGTGGACGGTGACCGGCCTCGTGTCCAAGCCCAAGCAGGGCGGCGGTATTGTCGAACTGGTTGCCACGGCGACGAACCAGGAGGGCGCCATTGCCGTCGAGGCGGATGGCAAGGTGCTGGCCGCCAATCGGCCGGCGCAGTAGGTCTGAGCGAACCTATTCCGCCGGCTGAAGTTGGTGTTCGTCCCCGGGCAGGAACGTGACGGTGGCCAGGGTGCAGGTCGCGATGATGGCGAGTACGACCAGCAGCACCGGAAAACCGGCGGCCTTGACGACAGGGCCGAGCAACGCCACTGCCACCGAACTCACGCCTAACGATATGGCCAGGCGCACGCCCGCGACCCGAGAACGCATGCGATCGTCAACATACCGGGCGATCAGCACGTCAGTGAACGGAATCGCGCCGAACACCGCGATCATGAACAGGATCTGCAACGCGTAAAGCTGCCAGCCGTGTGCAATGGCGGCCAGTAGGAACAACGGCGGCTGCAGCGCAAGGACGGCGATGTAGATGCGCTTCAGCGGAAAGCGGTCAAGGAGCCACCCTACGAGCAGTTGTGCCAGCGATGCCACAGCGTAGACCGCTGCCAGCAGCAGTCCCAATGTCGCCGGGTCGTTGACCACGCCGTCCAGGCGTTCCTTCAATAGCTCGGGATTGCCATTCGTCGTGAAATTGAAGAGCAGTCCGCCGGTCGCGGATGCCGCAGTCATTATGAGGAAGACACGCGCGACGACCGCTGGCGCAAAGGCCTTGCTGCGCGACGCGCGCTTGGAGGGCGCATGCGTTTCCGCGGGTGTGATGCGTGCGAACGCGATGCCACAGAGGATGGACAACAGGCCCGGAAGGGCAAATGCGGCGCGCCAGCCGAAATATTTCACGGCGAATCCAGTCGACAGCGCGGCCAGCGCGATCCCCATGTTCCCGGAGAGACCGTTGACGCCAATGGTCCACCCCGGTCGCTGCGTCGATTGCAGCAGCATCGGGATGCCGACAGGGTGATATATCGAGGCAAACGTGCCCACCAGCGTCAGGGCCCCGGCCAGCTGCCACGCATTCTGCGTCGCGGCGGCCAGCAGGGTCGACACACCCATGCCGAAGAAGAAAACCAGCATCATCGGACGGCGGCCCCAGAGATCGCCCAGGCGTCCCGATGGAATCGAGCCCAAGCCGAACATCAAGAACGCGGCTGCGCCAAACGGCATCAGCTGTTCCCACGACGCGAAGCCGAAGTCCGCCGCAATCACCGACACGGAAGTCGCGAAGATCAGCAGGAACATATGGTCGATCGCATGCGCCACATTGAGCAGCAACGTGGTGCCGCGTGAATGGGCGGCGGGAGCTTGCACGGCGCGTGAATGCACCGCGGGCGATTGGGGAGCGGATGCCGGCGGTGTCATGACCGATCCAGTGCCTTGACGCATTCCGCAACGAGGTCCGGGCCGCGGTAGATGAGGCCGGTGTAGATCTGCACGAGTGAGGCGCCGGCAGCCACCTTTTCCCGCGCGTCTTCACCGGAAAAAATGCCGCCCACGCCGATGATCGGCAGCGCACCGTCGAGCGCGCGGGCGAGCACACGAATCACGGCGGTCGAACGTTCTCGCACCGGACCACCCGACAGGCCACCTGCCTCCTGCGCGTGCGGCTCGCCCGCCACCGCATCGCGGGCGATCGTGGTGTTGGTGGCGATGACGCCATCGCAGCGATGTTTCGCCAACAGCCGCGCAACACCGCGCACGCCATCGTCGGACAGGTCGGGCGCAATTTTCACGACGAGGGGTACATAGCGTCCCTGTTGTTGCGCCAGCGCCGCCTGTTCCTGTTTAAGCGCCTTCAGGAGTGCATCAAACGCGGCTTCGTCCTGCAGGTCGCGCAAGCCGGCGGTATTGGGCGAGGAAATGTTGACGGTGACGTAGCTCGCCTTCTGGTAGACGGCACGCAGGCACGCGAGGTAATCGCCTGCCGCGCGCTCGTTCGGCGTATCGAAGTTGCGGCCGATGTTGATGCCCAGGACGCCCGCATAGGACGAGGCGCCGACGTTGGCCACGAACTGCGCGACGCCTTCATTGTTGAATCCCAGGCGATTGATGAGGGCGTTGGCCTTGGGCAAGCGCCACATGCGCGGCTTGGGGTTGCCTGGCTGCGCGCGCGGCGTCACGGTTCCGGCTTCGAGAAAACCGAAACCGAAAGTCGCAAGGCCGGACAGATGCTTGGCATTCTTGTCGAGGCCCGCAGCCAGTCCGACGCGATTGGGAAACGTAATGCCCATGACCGATACCGGCGTTGCGCGAAGGCGGGGGGCAACCAGCTGCGCGAGGCCAAGCCTCGCGGCGCGATCCAGGCCCGCCAAGGCGAGATCGTGTGCGGCTTCCGGGTCGAGCGCGAAGAGGAACGGGCGGGCAAACGGATAGAACTTGTGCATGGCCTTAAGGTCGATCCGGAGCCAATGTCGCGACGCGACAGCGATGATACCATCGGCGACATTCGCTTCATTCGGAAGTCCCGCTTGCCGTTTTGCGCTTTCATACTGTTCTCGCTGGTCGTCACACTGCCCATGATGAGGATGGCCCAGGCGGCGCCGCCGCAGGCAGTCGGCGTGGCTCCGGGCACTCGCGCACCTTATGCACAACGCGCTGATGTGCGCGCCTTTGCCGCCGAGGTCGCCGCCGATACGAGCCTCTCCAGCCTTCAGGTCGAGCGCTGGCTCGCGGCGGCGAAATTCCAGCCCAGGATACTGGTGGCGATGGACCGGCCGCTGCTCCAGCCGCCCAAGTGGTTCGAGTACGCGCCGCCGCTTCTGGCGCCCGACCGCGTGAAAGGCGGGGTGGCGTTCTGGCGCGCCAATGCCGACGCACTCGCGCGCGCGGAAAAGGAATATGGCGTTCCACCCGAGTTCATTGTCGCGATCCTCGGAATAGAAACGATCTACGGTCGCAACACGGGATCTCATCGCGTGATCGACGCGCTCGCGACCCTCGCCTTCGACTATCCGCGCCGTGCGCCGTATTTTCGCGCCGAGTTGCGCGAATACCTGCTGCTGGCGCAGGAGCAGGGCTGGTCCCCGCTCAATCCAACTGGCTCTTTCGCCGGCGCCATGGGAACGCCACAGTTCATGCCTGGCAGTTACCGCCAGTATGCGGTGGACTTCGATGGTGATGGAAGAATCGATCTCTGGCACAACAATGTCGATGTGATCGGAAGTGTCGGAAATTATTTTGCACGACATGACTGGCTCGCCGGCCAGCCGGTCCTGTTGCCCGCGACCTTTGCACGCGAGGCGCAGGATGCCACTCGGCGGCGATTGGACGGCGGCATAAGCGAGCGGCGACCGATCGAGGCGTGGCGGGCGGATGGCGTCGATGCGGAAGGTGCCCCCCTAGACCTGGCTGCCGAGCCGGTCGGCCTGTTGCTGTTGGAGGAGATGCCGGAAAATGGCGAACCGCGAGCGAGCTACTGGATAGCCTGCCCCAATTTCTACGTGATCACCCGCTACAACAAGAGTCGACTCTATGCGGCAGCCGTGTTTGCGCTGGCGCAATCGGTCAAGCTTGCGCACGACGCCATGCCTTGACTCGCCAAGCCTCGCACACCGAATCGATCCAGCCACACTTCCAACCGCGTTGCACGGACCTCCATGTCTTCCGATCCTGCTTCGTACACAATTCCCGGCGCGCCTCAAGCGCCGGCCGCCAAGGACCTTCCGCTGCGGGAAGACACGCGCCTGCTCGGACGCCTGTTGGGCGATGTGCTGCGCGCCCAGACGGGGGATGAAGGCTATGCGCGGATCGAAGACGTAAGGCAGACGGCAATCCGCTTTCGGCGCGCGAAATCCGGTGAAGCAGCCGCTGTGCGCGCTGAACTCTCGGCGCTGCTCAACGACCTCAGCATACCGGTCACGCTTGACGTGGTTCGTGCGTTTTCGTATTTTTCGCACCTGAGCAATATCGCGGAGGATGTGCATCAGAACCGGCGACGCCGCGCGCATGCGCTGGCCGGTTCACCGGCGCAAGCGGGCAGCGTGGCCGCAGCGTTGGACAATGTCGCCGGCAACGCAGTGACGGCTGCGACTCTCGAAGCCTGGTTTGCCGAGGCGCTGATCTCTCCCGTGTTGACTGCGCACCCGACCGAGGTGCAACGCAAGAGCATCCTGGACTGCGAGCGGGAAATCGCGCGGCTTCTGATGTGGCGTGACCGCGTGCCACTGACTCCTGACGAGCAGGCGGAATTTACAACCGGGCTTTACCGGCAGGTGCTGGCGTTGTGGCAGACGGCGATGCTACGGTTGTCGAAACTACGGGTCCACGATGAAATCGACAATGGACTCGCGTACTACCGCTACACGTTCCTGTCCGAACTGCCGCGCCTCTATGAAGGACTGGCTGCGGGAATTGCCCGCACATTTGGCAACGCGCCTGCGCTGCCGGCTTTCCTGCGCATGGGCTCGTGGATCGGCGGCGACCGCGATGGCAATCCATTTGTCGTGGCCGACACGCTGGACTACGCCCTTCGCACGCAGGCGGCAGTCGCCTTCGAGCATTACCTGGACGAGGTGCATCGTCTGGGTGGCGAACTTTCGCTGTCCGCGCGCCTTGTGCATCCCACGCGGGCGCTGCTGACGCTGGCCGAAGCGGCGCACGATGGCAATCCCCATCGGCAAGATGAGCCGTATCGGCAGGCACTCATCGGCATCTATGCGCGGCTGGCGTCGACGATGCGCATCCTGGCGGGGAAGTCGCCTGCGCGCGCGCCCCAAGCCGATCGGCCGGCCTATGGAACGCCGGAAGAATTCATCGCCGACCTCGACGTGATTGGCGCGTCGCTCGCAACGCACGGCGCCAGCGTGCTGGCCGACAGGCGCCTACTGCCACTTCGCCGCACGGTGGAAATTTTCGGATTCCATCTCGCGTCGGTGGACATGCGCCAGAACGCGGACGTGCACGAAGCCGTAGTCGCCGACCTGCTCGCGCGCGCCGGTGTTGAGGCCGACTATCTCGCGCTACCGGAGGATGCGCGGGTGGCACTGCTCGCGCGCGAACTGACCACCCCGCGCCCGCTCCATTCGCCGCACCTCGACTACGATGCGCGCACCACCAGCGAACTCGCTGTCCTCAATGCCGCAGCGGAAATTCACCGCAATTTCGGCGCGGTTGCGGTACCCAATTACGTCATATCCAAGTGCCAGTCCGTGTCCGACTTGCTGGAAGTCGGCGTGCTGCTGAAGGAAGTCGGACTGATTCATGCCGGCGCGCTGGCGGTCAACATCGTGCCGCTGTTCGAGACCATCGATGACCTCGCTGGATGCGGCGCGATCATGCGCGCGGCGTTTCGGGTCCCGCTCTACCGCGCCTGGCTCAGCGGACGCAACGATTGGCAGGAGGTGATGCTGGGGTACTCGGACAGCAACAAGGATGGTGGCTACGTTGCGGCCAACTGGGCGCTGTACCGGGCAGAAATGCAATTGGTGGACGCGTTTCGCGAACATGAAGTGAAGTTGCGCCTGTTCCACGGGCGCGGCGGCTCGGTGGGACGCGGTGGCGGGCCGTCCTATGAAGCCATCCTGGCACAACCGGCGGGCAGCGTCACCGGCGGATTGCGCATTACGGAGCAGGGCGAGATCATCGCCAGCAAGTACTCCGACCCGGAACTCGGGCGGCGCCACCTGGAGGCGCTGGTTGCGGCGACCATGGAAGCGAGCCTGGTCGACGCGGAGCAGATAGGTGCGTGCGCGCCGGACTATCACGCGGCCATGGACGCACTCGCGGCGAATGCCTACACCGCCTATCGTGCGCTGGTGTATGACACGCCCGCGTTCCTGGCGTACTTCCGCGCCGCGACGCCTATCGCGGAAATCGCTGAGCTCAACATCGGCAGTCGCCCGGCATCGCGCACGGGGTCATCGCGCATCGAGGACCTGCGCGCCATTCCCTGGGTATTCAGCTGGGGCCAATGCCGGCTCATGCTTCCCGGCTGGTACGGATTCGGTTCCGCCGTCGCGCATTGGCTCGAAGGGCGCGCGGAAGGCCTGGCGCTGCTGCAGGCGATGTACCGCCAATGGCCCTTCTTTCGAAGCGTGTTGTCCAACATGGCCATGGTGCTCGCCAAGACCGACCTGAATGTGGCCTCGCGCTATGCGGAGCTGGTTCCCGACAGCGCCGTGCGCGAACCGGTGTTTGCGCGCATCGCCGCCGAGCATGGGCTCACGGTTTCGCTGCTTCTCGCGATCACCGGCGAGCCGGCCCTGCTCGATGCGCATCCCGGACTTGCCCGCAGCATCCGCAATCGCTTTCCCTACCTCGACCCGCTGAACCACCTACAAGTCGAATTGCTGCGCCGTTATCGCGCGGGGCAGGCCGATGATCGCACCAAGCGCGCCATCCACCTGACCATCAACGGGCTGGCTGCGGGATTGCGCAACAGCGGATGAACCAGCCGGCACCGCAGGCAATTACGCATCGGCAGGTATAATTGATCCGCCCGAAGTTGGAGGGAACTTCCCGGCAAATTTCGTCGAGATTAACTTATTTCGCTGATGAATCGCACCTTTCGCACGTCCGCCAAAGATACCCATTGCGCATCCTCATCTCCAACGACGACGGCTATTTTGCGCCAGGCATCGAGCGCCTGGCCGCCGCACTTGCCGGCAAGGCGGAGTTGACGGTCGTAGCACCCGAACGCGACCGTAGCGGCGCCTCCAATTCGCTCACGCTGGACCGGCCACTGACGGTGCGTCGTGCCTCGAATGGCTTTCTGTTTGTCAACGGTACCCCGACCGATTGCGTGCACCTCGCGGTGACCGGCTTGCTCGATCAATTGCCGGACATGGTGATCTCCGGCATCAATCTCGGCGCCAACATGGGTGACGACACCATCTACTCCGGCACGGTAGCCGCCGCCACCGAAGGCTTTTTGCTCGGAATTCCATCGATTGCGATCTCGCTCGCCTCCAAGACAGCCCGTCATTTCGAGACGGCCGCAGACATTGCGGTGCAATTGGTCGAGCGCCACGCACGCATGCCCGCCGGGGCTTGGCTGCTCAACGTGAACGTGCCCGACATTCCGCTCGCGGAGTGCAAGGGCATTGCCGTCACGCGCCTGGGCCGCCGGCACAAGGCGGAAAACGTGATCAAGGCACAGAGTCCGCGCGGCGAAACGGTGTACTGGGTGGGCGCTGCCGGGCCGGCAGCGGATGCAGGCGAAGGTACCGATTTTCACGCCATCGAACATGGGCGGGTTTCCGTGACGCCGCTGCAGATCGATCTCACCAATCGCGAAATGATGAACGAAGTCTCGAACTGGGTGGGCGCCTGACGCCACCCCATGACGAGTCACGACGCTCGACGCCTCCGCCAACGCAACATGAACCAGACCGGCATCGGGATGACATCGGCGCGAACGCGTGCGCGGATGGTCGAACGGCTGCGCGAACAGGGCATCGCCGACGAGGTTGTGCTCGCGGCGGTCAATTCCGTCCCGCGCCACATTTTCGTCGATGAAGCGCTGGCCATTCGCGCGTACGACGATGTGCCGTTGCCGATCGGCCATGGCCAGACGATCTCGCAACCCTGGATCGTGGCGCGCATGACCGAGCTTGCGCGCAACGGCCGCGAGTTGGCAGCAGTGCTCGAGATCGGCACGGGTTGCGGTTACCAGACCGCGGTGTTGGCCCACGTCGCAAAGCATGTCTACAGCGTGGAGCGCATTGGCGCGCTGGTGAACAAGGCTCGCCGGCATCTGCAATCGCTCAAACTCGCGAACGTGTCCCTCAAGCATGGCGATGGCAGCCACGATCTCAAGGAATTGCTCGAGGTGGATGCCATCATCGTGACCGCGGGTGCCACCCATGTGCCCACGGCGCTGCTTCCCTACATCAGGATGGGCGGGCGCATGGTGTTGCCCTTGGCACAAGCCGGTGACGAACGAGGCACGCAGCGCCTCACGGTGCTCGACGTGACGCCTGCCGGCCTCAAGGAGCAAACGCTCGATGCGGTAAGATTTGTTCCTCTGCTTCCCGGTATCGGCTGAAAACGCGTGACCGCGCAACCCGACCACGAACTGCCGATCAACCAACCGCCACCACTGCGGTCGGCGACGTTTTCCCATCGGCTGCTTCGCCATGGCGTGGTTGCGTTGCTGGCCGTCCTGATGGTTGCGTGCGCGTCACGCACGCGCGCACCGGTGGATGATCGCACCGGTTCGCCTGCTCCGGTGGCATTAGCCGGTGCGGTGACCGCGCCTTTGCCTTCGGCGCCGATGTCGCCGGACGGGGAATCGCGTACCCCGACCTATACCGTCAAACGTGGCGACACGCTCTTCCAGATCGCGCTCGACTACGGCCTCGACTACAAGGAACTGGCGGCCTGGAACAACCTCGAAAACCTTAACCTCATTCGCGTCGGCCAAGTCCTGCGGGTGACCTCACCCGGCGATACCGCAGCGGCGGCGCCTGGTGTCATCACTTCGCCGCTGCGCACGCCCGCCCCGGTGACGGCGGCGGTACCCGGTGCCGCAGTCGTTCCTGCGCCTTCGTCCTCAGCTGGGTCCTCAGCTGGATCCTCAGTTGGGACCTCATTGGGACCATCCGCTGGGTCCCCCGCCGCAACGGCCGCGCGCAATGCCGACAACTACAAGTCGGCGCCCAAGGCCATCAAGGAGCCGTATTCGGAACACGCGATGCGCGAAGTCGCGAGGGCGGCACAAGCATCGCCTGAAACGGTGGCAACCGCGGTTCCGGCCATCGTGCCGAAGTCCGAAACGCCGCGGACAGGCGCATCTGGGAATGCCGCCGACCAAGACGACGAAGACAAACTGGAATGGGTTTGGCCGGCCAAGGGCAAAGTCGTCGTGACGTTTTCGGAAACGGCAAATCTGAAAGGCATCGACATCGCCGGCGCGACGGGTGATCCCGTCATAGCGACGGCTGCGGGCAAAGTCGTCTACGTCGGCAATGGCTTGCGTGGCTACGGCAAGCTCGTCATCGTCAAGCACAACAAGACCTGGCTCTCGGCGTATGCGCACAACCGGGAAATCCTGGTCAAGGAAGGCCAGCAGGTGACGCGTGGCCAGAAAATCGCGGAGATGGGCAACACGGACGCCGACCAGGTGAAACTGCATTTCGAAATCCGGCGCCTGGGCAAGCCGGTCGATCCTGCACGCTATCTTCCTGCCGGGTAGGCGCTCGAGCCCAGATTACGCGGACGCGCGCAAATCGCGCGCTTCAACACGCCACCACGAGACTGTTACTCTGCCGCTCCGGTCAGGATGACTGTCGCAATGCTGCGGGCGCGGGCAACACTTCAATGGCGCGCTGAAGTGTGGCGACCAGCGCATCGCGCTGGCGTGACGTGGCCGTCTCCCCGTAGCGCAGGGTTGCAAACGATTGGCCGATCGCCGCGAAGGCAATCGCGAACTGCGGCCAACGTAGCGCCGCACGCTGGGCAAATGCCATCGGACCTTCATGACTCTGGCGCGGCAACCCGGCGCGCGCAAGTCGCCGGCAAAGATCGTCCCACAGCACCAGCGCGCGCTCCTGCCGCCGACGCCGAAACAGGAGCCAGGCGGCGAGTAGCCCCGCCCATGCGAACAGGGCCGCGGCACCCAGGGCCACGACCTCCCAGGGCAACAATCCGTCAAGGCGCCATTCGCGCCAAAGCGAACGCTGCCGCGCATAGTTGTATCCAACGATATTGCGCCGCCAATCGTGATTGATGGCGTCCCACGTGAGCTGCACCGTCTTCAACCATGATGTGTCGAGCCGCGCCAGGAACGGGACACTTTCGCTGACGGGCAGCGCACCGCCCAATCCGATCTCGATGCGCGACGGCGATACCGCAGCCGTTGGATCGAAGCGCTGCCAGCGGCCGTCGATGAGCGCTTCCGCCCACGCGTGCGCATCCGATTGCCGCACGATCATGTAGTTGCCTCGCGGATTCATCGCTCCGCCCTGATAGCCGGTCACGACCCGCGCTGGAATGCCGGCCGCGCGCAGCAGGACCACGAACGCGCTCGCGTAGTGTTCGCAGAAGCCGCGGCGAGTGTCGAAAAGGAACTCGTCGGCAGTATCCTCGTTGAGCGCAGGGGGCGACATCGTGTAGACAAAGTCTTCCTGGTTGAACCACTGCAGCACCGCAGCGATCAACGCCCGGTCATCCGGATGGGATTCACGCAGCTCCCGCGCAAAAGCCCGGGTGCGCGGATTGTTCGCAGGCAGGTACAGGTTGGCGGAGGTTTCGAATTGCGGGTTGCCGGGAAAGGACGATCGCAGGACCGACTGCTGCACGTAGCGAATCGATTGCGTAACGGGAGAACGTGCAAGCAATTGCTGGTCGCGCGAGATGAACGCCAGGGTGGACGTGGATGTGGACGGCGTGGCGTTGCCTTCCGATTCCGCACGAGGCAACGATGAAGGCAGGTCGAGCGCGAAGAGCCACATCCGGTTGGACGGTTCGAGGTTGACGGTGTAGGTCACCACCGAGCCGCCCTCCGACACCGGCACGCGGCCGAATTGCGGGCTGCCGGCAGTCCAGGTTCGCCCGTCAAAGCGCGACAGCACGGGTCCGCGCCAATAGCGCTCACGCGGAGCGGGCACCGGCCCGTCGAAGTCCACGCGAAAGGCGACCGCATCAGACAACGAGAGTTCGCTGATCTGGCCCGGTTCCATTGTCTCCGACAGGCCCGTTTGCGCCGAGTGATCGGAGGGCAGTCCCCATAGCGGGCCCGCGAGACGGGGAAACAGCACGAATAGCAGGATAGCGACCGGTATCCCTTGCATGATCATGACGATACTTCGACGCAGCGCCGGACCGCGTCCCGTCGATGCGCCGGCGCCCGGGTTGCGAGTCAATGCATCGAGTGTTGCCCCTACCAGCGCAACGGCCGGAAGCGCCGCCAGCGCAGCCAGTGGCGACTGACCATAGAAAAACGGCGTGATCAGCAGGAAGCAGGAGAGGCAAACCAGGAACGTGCCGTCCCTTCGCGTTCGCGTCTCAAGGAACTTGATCGCGACCAGAATGTAGAGAAACGCGACCGACGGATCGCGTCCCGACAGGTAGCCGTAGGACGCGCGCACGGCGAAGGCCGCGGCCACGGCAAACAGCACCAGCGTCCACGACGGAATGCGTGGCGGCGGCGCGTGGGGTCGCTGCCGATCCTGGCGCAGCACTACCAGGCGTACGACGACAAGGAGAATTCCCATCGCCGCAATCCAGATGGGAAGGTGTGGCGCCTGCGGCAGCTGCGCCGCCAATAAGAGCGCGCCGAGCCAGCCGATTTGGTGCGAATCGAGCAACGCGCGCCGTGGCTCTTCCGCCGGTCGGGCGCGCGGCCGCAATCCCAGTGCCTGCGCGATGCTCACGCGTTGCTCACACTTCCGTAGCCCGAGGGAACTCCGCGAGCGCGGCCAACGCATTGCGCCGGTGGGGACGGCCCTGGCCGCCGGGAAGACTGGTGCCGGGAATGGCGAGTCCAAATGGCCGTGCGGCGCGTTCGGCGGCCAGCACCCATGCCGTCAGGCGCGACAGGCGCGCCTCGCGGTCGAGTGCAGCGGGAAGCGCGGCCCACGCGAGCGCCACCGGGCCGCCGCCGCCGACACCATCGAATTCCTTGGTATACCAGCCCGCGCCGCGCGCAACGGCCTTCCATGCCACGCGCTGTGGGGAATCGCCGCGCTGGAATTCGCGCAGTCCTGCCAGATCGGCATCGTCGCTGCGTCCTGTCGACAGCGCGTCAGCACCCATGGCGCCCTGAGGAAGTGGCGGCGCGCCGATCTCCACTTCGGGATAGACGATGCCCGCGAGCGGAAAATGAACATACGCCCAGCCGCGCCAGAGTCCCATCGGGTAATCGGAGGAAAGCGTGACGCGCCCCAGCGACTTTCTCCCGCGCGCCGGCGCAGGAACGTCGAGTGTCACGGTCAGCGCGGCGCCGGCAGGAACCTCACCGTACGCGTTCGCGCCCGAGGCGGCCAGCGTGACCGCGCTGCGTGCGAGCGCGCCGCCATGCAACGAAAGCGTGAAGGCCATGTGGCCTCCTGCAAATGCCTCGCCGGCAGACAATGGCGTGACCTCGATGCCGGCAAGATTGCGAAAGGTGTGCAAAAGGGACGCCGCCAGCAATCCGCTTAACAGGAACGCGACGCCGACGCCCAAGGACAGCGCGTAGTTAAGCGACGCGACAAGCATGGTCGCGACGGTGGCGATCATCGCCCAGCCCGGGCGCGTCGGCAGGATGTAGATGCGTGAATGGCGCAGGACCACCGGGTCGCGATCCGCAGGTGCGATGCGGAAGGCGCGCTGGCGGATGCGGGCGACCCATCCGGACACCGTTGCATCGGTGGGAACCGCGACCATCGTGAAAATGCCCTCCTTGGGCTAGGGCAGGGCGACCGAACGTATCAGTGACTGCGCCTGCACGGCCCCGGCGCGCGTGCCTCCAGCAAGCCTGTGTCCGGCGACCGCCGGGAACACCGCCTGGACATCCTCCGGCAATACCATCGGCCGTCCCGCGATCATCGCCCAGGCGCGGGCGGCAGCTAGCAGCATCAGTCCCGCCCTCGGACTCAATCCACGCCGTCCACCGGCCTCGGCCCCGTTACCGGATTGACCGCGGGATGCCGCAAGCAATGACTGCACATAGTCGAGCAGCGCAGGGGCGACGTGAATTTCGGACGCTTCACGCTGCCATTCGGCCAGCGTTGCCGCGTCCGCGGCGGGCGGGGTGTCGGCAATGCGAATGCGGCGGTCTCCGCTGACCAGCAGCTCGCGCTCGGCGGCCGGGTCCGGATACCCCAACTCGATCGCCATCAGGAAACGGTCGAGTTGCGATTCGGGCAGGGGATACGCGCCGATCTGTTCGACGGGATTCTGGGTCGCGATCACGAAAAACGGATCGGGCAGTTTCCGGGTCTGACCGTCCAGAGAGACCTGGCGCTCCTCCATCGCTTCGAGCAGCGCACTCTGGGTCTTGGGCGGGGCGCGGTTGATTTCGTCGGCAAGCACCACCGGATTGAAGATCGGGCCGGCATGAAAGCGGAACAGCTGCGCACGCTCGTCGAAGATCGAGACCCCCAGCACGTCGGCGGGCAGCAGGTCGCTGGTGAACTGGATGCGCGAGTACTTGAGTCCCAGCGTCGCGGCCAATGCCTGTGCCAGCGTGGACTTGCCCACGCCGGGTATGTCCTCGATCAGCAGGTGGCCGCGTGCCAGCATGCAGGCCAGGGCCAACTTCAGGGGCTCGTCCTTGCCGACCACGACGCGGGCGAGTTGCGCAAGGACAAACGCCAGGCGCCCAGCGGCCGGCGTGCTGGTTTGGTTAGCGGGGCGAACGGTCATGGTGGGTCTTTCGATCCTCGATGGGCTGGGGCCGTCCGGGCGCCCTCGGCAAACTGACCGCACACTCTAACCGGGCGGCCAGGACTTCGTCACGACCGGCGGGCCCGAGGTACACTCCACTCGGCGGAAACAACCTGCAAAAACCAACAACTGCACGTCGTGACCACAGCCTTCGTCTCCCATCCGAGCTTTCTCCTGCACGAGATGGGTTCCTACCATCCCGAGTGTCCGGAGCGCATTGGTGCGATCAACGACCGCATGGTGGCCTCGGGGCTGGACGCTTGCGTTGTGCACCATACAGCGCCGGCCGCCACCAACGAGCAGATAGCCCGCGCCCACGCCGCGCACTACATCCGCGAAGTCGAGGCCGCCAGCCCCGATTCCGGCCTGCATTTCATCGACCCTGACACGGCGCTCAACGTGCACACGTTGGATGCCGCGCGCCATGCGGCCGGTGCGGCGGTATTGGCTGTCGATCTCGTCATGAACGGGAAGTGCCGTACCGCGTTTTGTGCCGTGCGCCCCCCGGGACATCACGCCGAGCGCAATCGCGCCATGGGATTCTGCATTTTCAACAGCGTGGCCATCGGCGCGGCACATGCGATGGCGGTGCACGGCCTTACGCGCGTCGCCGTCGTCGACTTCGACGTGCACCACGGCAATGGCACCGAGCAGATATTCTCCGATGATCCACGGGTGCTGATGGTGTCCACGTTCCAGCATCCACTGTATCCGTACAGCGGCTTGACCGATCCCGCGCCGAACATGGTCAACGTACCACTCGCCGCTGGTAGTGGCGGCGAAGAATTTCGCGCCGCGGTGCGCGACCGCTGGCTACCCGCGCTTGAGGCGCACCGTCCCGAACTGATCCTCATCTCGGCAGGATTTGACGCACATCGCGAGGATCCGCTTGCCGGATTGCAGTTTGTCGAGGCCGACTACGCGTGGGTCACGCGCGAACTCCTCGCTGTGGCCGAGCGGCACGCGAATGGTCGGGTGGTGTCGTTGCTGGAAGGCGGCTATGCACTTTCCGCGCTCGGCCGCAGCGTCGCCGAGCACATCCGTGAATTGCTGGCGGCGTAACTTGCTCCAGCATCAACTAGAGTTGTCGCGACCGGCGCGAACTGCGCCACGCCGCACATCCCAATAACAACACCCGCGATGCGAGGGTAGCCGATGGAGCGGCGGCAGTTTCTCACCACCTGTGCAGTACTGAGCGGCGCCAGCATGCTCGACGGCGAATTTGCGCGTGCGCAGACCCAGAATAGAAGTCAACTTGGGCCGCGACTTTATGCCCGCACGCGGCTGACGGACATCCATGGCCGTCCGGTTCGCGTGCGCGACCTTGCCGCCGAAACCAACTACGTTTTCCAATATCCGTTTGCGGCAACGCCATGCCTGCTGGTCAGGCTGGCGCGTCCTGTCGCGGGCGCCGCAACGCTGAAACGGGAGGACGGCGCCGAGTACGCATGGCAAGGTGGCGTCGGGCCGGATCGCAGCGTCGTCGCGTTTTCGGCGATCTGTGCGCACAAGCTTGCGTATCCAACGCGCGAAGTATCGTTCATCCGTTTCCAGCGCGAGCGATCGGCGACATCCGGTGGACGGGTGATTCATTGCTGCGCCGACCACAGCGTTTACGACCCGGCCGAGGGTGCTCGCGTTGTCGCCGGACCTGCGCCCCAGCCACTTGCTGCCATCGTGCTCGACTACGATGTGGCCGAGGACGGACTGTTCGCGCTCGGCACGCTGGGCGCCGAGCAATTCGACCCGTTCTTCGACAAGTATCGGCTCAAACTCGCGCTGGAATATGGCCAGAGTGGAGGGCGCACGGGGATCAGCGGAACGGCGATCCTGCGCGAACTGACGAACTACTGCAAAACCACGATCCAATGCTAGGCGGTTGGGCCCGAACAAGGGTCCGCCGCCGGACGCACTCCTTTCATTTGGCGCAAGAGATGGGTTTGATCCCCTGGAGCTTAAAACCGCGCGACAGATGCGCGAAATGTGAATATTCGCGTTGTTCGCACCTGCATGGGAGAGGGTCGCCTCGGCTACAATCTTCTGCCAGGCTTGGCACTGACAACCGACCCGTTCCACCGCAATGGATGCTGCCCGCTCTCCGAAGCTGATTGCCGCGCATGACGCCGCAATCGTCGTGGCTGACTTGCGCAAACGTTACGATCAGGTCGACGCGGTAAAGGGCATATCGTTTGTGGTTCGAGCGGGAACGACGACGGCGCTGCTAGGCGGCAACGGCGCGGGCAAGACCACGACCTTGTCGATGCTGCTGGGTGTACTGACGCCGACCTCCGGCGCCATTTCCGTGCTCGGCTGCGATATGTTGCGGCACCGCTATCGGGTCCTGCCGCGGATGAATTTCACGTCGCCCTATGTCGACCTGCCCAAGCGGCTGACGGTCGGTGAAAATCTGCGCGTCTTTGCAGATTTGTATGGCTTGCGCTCGCCCACGGTGCGCATTGGCGAGCTTGCCAGCGAATTCGACCTTGGCGACTTGTTGAAGCGCCCGTATGGCAATTTGTCCGCTGGCCAGCGCACGCGGGTGTCGCTGGCCAAGGCGCTCCTCAACCGCCCCGACGTCCTGCTGCTCGACGAGCCGACCGCGTCGCTCGACCCGGACATCGGCGACCGCATGCGTACCTACCTCGAAGACTATCAGCGCGCGAGCCGCTGCACGATGCTGCTTGCCTCGCACAATATGGGCGAGGTCGAGCGGATGTGCGACGACGTCATCATGCTGCGCGAAGGCCGGGTGGTGGACCAAGGCTCTCCACAGGACCTGATCGGAAGCTACGGACGCGAGACGATGGAAGAGGTATTCCTCGATGTGGCGCGCGGTCGCAGCGACGAGCGCGACAGCGAAGCGTCACCACGGGCGATATCCGCATGATGCGTACACACTGATGCGCGGACGCTGATGGGTGCCGACGAAGCGAATGCGCTGTTCTATCCACAGGCGGGACTGACAGCTTCCGCGCGCCGTGTCCGCGCGCTTATCCGCAGGCACGCCTATCTGCTGCTCAAGTCATGGCCACGCCTGGTGTCCATGGCCTACTACCCCACGGTGACCATGGTGTTGTGGGCGTTTCTCACGATCTACCTCAAACCGACGACCAACTTCCTGCAGGACGCGCCGGGATTCTTCATCGGAGCGGTGCTGCTTTGGGACGTGCTCTTTCGCGGCCAGCTGGGCGTGTCGCTGACGTTCATCGAGGAGATGTATTCGCGCAACCTGGGCAACCTCTTCGTCAGTCCCTTGCGCTTGCGCGAATTCATCATCGGGCAGCTCACCATGAGCGTATTGCGCACGCTGATCGGCGTCGGGGGCGCGTGCTTCTTCGCGTGGCTGCTGTTTCGCTACTCCATTTTCTCGATGGGCTTTCCACTGCTCGCGTTCTTCACGCTGCTACTCGCGTTCGGATGGAGCATCGGCCTCGCGGTGTCGGCAATGATCCTGCGCTTCGGCCTGGGCGCGGAAGAGCTCGCCTGGGCGGCGATCTTTCTCGTGGCACCCGTATCCGGCGTCTACTATCCCATCGCGGTGTTGCCCGGCTGGTTGCAGAACGTGGCGTGGGCATTGCCGTCCGCGCACGTGTTCGAGGGCATGCGCGCGGTGCTGCTCGAGGGGAATTTCCCGTGGCAGCACTTCTGGGCCGCCGCTGCGCTGGACGTGGTCTACATGGCGATCGGCATCGCGACGTTCGCGCTGACAATCAACCACGCGCGCGTTCACGGCAAGTTGCTGCACATGGGCGAGTAGACTCCAAGTCCCTAGCCCTGAATCAGAGCCGCAACGGCGCGGCGATCCTCCGCAATCAGGATATTGAAGGTGCGACAGGCCGCGCGAGTGTCCATGACCTCGACGCCGACGCGCGCCTGGGTCAAGGCCTCTAACAGGCGCGGGTGAGGGAAGCGCTGCATTGTGCCGGTTCCGAGCAACACGAGTTCGGGCTTGTGCAACAGCAACGCCGCAAAGTCACTCTCGGTCAACGCAGCAAATCCTGCGGGCGCCCAATGGGTCTCGACCGCATCCGGCGTGACGATCAAATTCTGCCGATATTCGGTTTCGCCGATGCGGATCCAGTCCGCGCCGACGGCGGCGATGACATTGGAGGCAGGGGTCTGCAAATGAAATTTCACGGCGAGTTGTGCGTTGCAACAATGCGACTACACAGATAGAATGATACCGACTTACGTCGCTCGGACGGTTCCGGGCGCTTACGCAAGAGAGCCCAGCATGACCCCCCCTCTGGAAACGCAGTTCGCGCGCATCGAGCGCCTGCCCCCGTACGTCTTTTCGATCACCGCCGAGCTCAAGATGGCGGCCCGCCGCCGCGGCGAGGACATCATCGACTTCGGCATGGGCAACCCCGACGGTCCCACACCCAAGCATATCGTCGACAAGTTGGTCGAGAGTGCGCAGCGTTCCGACACCCACGGCTATTCCGTGTCCAAGGGCATCCCGCGCCTGCGCCGGGCCATCTGCCATTGGTACGAGCGCCGCTGGGGAGTGGAATTCGACCCGGAAACCGAGGCGATCGTCACCATCGGTTCAAAGGAGGGCATCGCCCACCTGGCGTTGGCCACGCTCGGTCGCGGCGACACGGTGCTCGTTCCCAATCCGAGTTATCCGATCCATATCTACGGACCGGTGATCGCGGGCGCTGATATTCGGCAAGTGCAACTGACGCCCGACGTCGACTTTTTCGCCGAACTCGAGCACACGATCAGGATGAGCTTTCCCAAGCCCAAGATGCTCATCATCAATTTCCCGGCCAATCCGACAGCGCAGTGCGTCGAGTTGCCGTTCTTCGAGAAGATCATCGCGCTGGCCAGGGAATACGGCATCTATGTCGTGCACGACCTGGCCTATGCCGACATCTGCTTCGACGGCTGGAAGGCGCCGTCGATCATGCAGGTGCCGGGCGCGCGCGATGTTGCCGTGGAATTCTTCACGATGTCGAAGAGCTACAACATGGCCGGATGGCGCATCGGGTTCATGGTGGGCAACCGCAACCTGGTCAACGCGCTCGCGCGCATCAAGGGCTACCACGACTACGGCACATTTACGCCGTTGCAGGTCGCCGCGATTGCCGCACTGGAAGGACCGCAGGATTGCGTCGCTGAGATCTGCGCCAAGTACCAGAGTCGCCGCGACGTTCTGGTCAAGGGATTGCACGAAGCCGGCTGGATGGTCGCCGTTCCCAAGGCGTCGATGTATGTCTGGGCCAAGATCCCCGAGGCTTACAGCAAGATGGGATCGTTGGAATTCGCCAAGAAACTACTCGCAGGCGCGAAGGTGTCGGTGTCACCTGGCATCGGCTTTGGTGAGTATGGCGACCAGCACGTACGCTTTGCGCTGATCGAAAACGAGGCGCGCACGCGCCAGGCCATTCGCGGCATCAAGCAGATGTTCCGGGACGACGGGCTCGCCTGATGGCCGGGACCAATGACGCCGGGCGCACGCTGAAGCCGCTCAATGTCGGGCTGCTGGGTTTCGGCACCGTGGGGAAGGGCACGTGGGACGTCCTGCGTCGCAACGAGGAGGAAATCTCGCGTCGGGCCGGACGGCCGATCCGCATCACGTGGATCGCCACGCGCACGCTGGGTCGCGCTCGTGCTGGAACGCAAGGTGTCTCAGGCGTAAGCCTCACGCACAATCCGATGGAGGTGGTGCGCCATCCGGACGTCGACATCGTGTGCGAACTCATAGGGGGGCTTTCGCCCTCGCTGTACTATGTCCAGGAAGCCATCGCGCATGGCAAGCACGTGGTGACCGCCAACAAGGCGCTTCTGGCGCATCACGGCAACGAGATTTTCGCGGCGGCGTCCGCCAAGGGCGTGATGGTGGCCTTCGAGGCCGCGGTGGCGGGCGGCATTCCGATCATCAAGGCGCTACGTGAGGGCCTTACCGCCAACCGCATCGAGTGGATTGCGGGAATCATCAACGGCACGTCCAACTTCATCCTGTCGGAAATGCGCGCCACCGGTGCGTCGTTTGCCACCGTGCTGGCCGAAGCGCAGAAGCGCGGCTATGCGGAGGCTGACCCGACGTTCGATGTCGAGGGCATCGACGCCGCGCACAAGTTGACCATCATGTCGGCCATCGCCTTTGGCGTGCCGATGCAATTCGACAAGGCGTATGCGGAAGGCATCACCCAACTCACGCGCGAGGACATCCGGTATGCCGAGGAACTTGGCTACCGCATCAAGCTGCTGGGGATCACGCGTCGCGCGGTGGCCGGCGGCAAAGAGGGCATCGAATTGCGCGTGCATCCGACGCTGATCCCGCACAAGCGCCTGATCGCCAATGTCGAAGGCGCGATGAACGCCGTGCTGGTCAAGGGTGACGCAACGGGACCTACGCTTTATTACGGCGCAGGAGCGGGCGCCGAGGCGACCGCCAGCGCGGTGATTGCCGACCTCGTGGACGTGACTCGGATGCACACCGCGGACCCCGAGCATCGCGTGCCGCATCTCGCTTTCCAGCCCGACCAGCTCACCGACGTGCCGTTCCTGCCCATTGGCGAAGTCGTGACCAGCTACTACCTGCGCATGCGCGTCGAGGACCGTCCGGGCGTGCTGGCCGACATCACCCGAATCCTAGCCGACCGCGAAATTTCGATCGACGCGATGATCCAGAAGGAGCCCTCGGAGGGCGAGGAGCAGACGGACATCATCTTGCTCACGCACCGGGTCGTGGAAAAGAATGTCGTCGATGCGATCGCGAAAATCGAAGCGCTGCCTACCGTGCGCGGCAGGATCGTCCGCATCCGGTTGGAAGAGTTGAACTGATGCGCTACATTTCGACGCGCGGCGCGTGGGGCAACGATCCGCAGGCGTTTTGCGCGATCCTGAAGGAAGGCCTGGCGCCCGATGGCGGGCTGGCCGTGCCACAAGCCTATCCGCACCTCACGGCGTCGGAACTGGCCGCAATGCGCCCGCTTGGCTACGCCGATCTGGCGTTTGCCATCCTGTCGCGTTTCATCGACGACATTCCGCCCGCCGACCTGCGACGAATCATCGCCAACACCTATACGGCTGCGGTATTTGGCTCAGAGGACATTACGCCGCTCACCACCCTGGCGCCGCGCTTTCACCTGCTGCGGGTGTCCAACGGACCCACACTCGCGTTCAAGGACATTGCACTGCAGTTCCTGGGCAACCTCTTCGAGTATGTGCTGGCGCGCGAAAGCGGCTCGATCAATATCCTTGGGGCTACGTCGGGAGACACCGGAAGTTCGGCCGAGTACGCAATGCGCGGCAAACGCGGCATCAACGTCTTCATGCTGTCGCCGAAGGGCCGGATGAGTCCGTTCCAGCAGGCGCAGATGTTCTCGCTCACCGATGCAAACATCTTCAACCTCGCCGTGGAAGGCAACTTTGACGATTGCCAGGACCTGGTCAAGGCCGTGAATGGCGACGCGGAATTCAAGGCGCGCTGGAAGATCGGCGCGGTGAACTCGATCAACTGGGCGCGCATTGCCGCCCAGGTCGTCTATTATTTCAAGGGCTACTTTGCCGCGACCCGGAGCGACGGCGAGCGCGTCGATTTCGCGGTACCGTCAGGCAACTTCGGCAATATTCTCGCCGCGCACGTTGCACGGGAAATGGGCCTCCCGATCGCGCGTCTGATCCTTGCCACCAACGAGAATGACGTACTAGACGAATTTTTTCGCACCGGCCGCTACCGGCCGCGCGCCGCCGCGGAGACACACGCAACGTCGTCGCCGTCGATGGATATTTCCAAGGCATCGAATTTCGAGCGCTTCATCTTCGACATGACCGGACGAAATCCCGCCGTGTTGCGCGAGCTGTGGACGCAATTGGTGGCGGACGGAAGCTTCGACCTTTCCGGAACGCCGTGGTGGCCGAAGGTTCAGGCGGCGGGCTTCGTTTCCGGGCACAGCACGCACGCCGATCGTCTTGCGACCATTCGCGAAATTGCGACGCGCCATGGCCTGGTGATCGATCCGCATACCGCCGATGGCGTCAAGGTGGGACTCGACCATCGCGACCCGTCAATACCGCTCATCTGCGTGGAAACTGCGCTGGCGGCCAAATTCGCGGCAACCATCCGGGAAGCCACGGGCCGCGATCCCGCGCGCTCTTCGGAATGGCGTGGCCTGGAGCGGCGACCACAGTACAGCACGACCCTCGCGGCCGAGCCGCAGCAGATCAAGTCCTTCATCGTGGAGCATGCCGCCGCGGTGTAATGCCGCGCCTGCCTGTGCGAACACCTACAAAGCTCTACCCGCCACCGCCATGCGTCTTGCACTTGCCTCGCTTGCCAGAAACCTGATCGCCGGATTGCGCTTGTCGCTGTTCATGCCGGTGACGCGGCTCGACTTCCGCATCGACCTGGGTCAGCTGCTGCTGCTGTTCCTGTTGTCTGCTGCCATTGACGTCGTGGGCGATTGGACGCGCACGGGACCCATGCGGGAGTTTTCATTGTTCGGTGCGGGGACCGAACTTTATTCGGGCGGCTTGCTTTTGCTGGCATCGGCAGTGCTGGCGTTGGCCTTCAGGCAGCGCACGCTGGCCATGGCCATACCGGTGATCGTCCTGGCGTCGATACCAGTCGCGCAGGCGTTGAATTTCGTTTTGCCCCACTTCACCGGCCGCTCCTTTCCCATCGAATTCGGCGTCGCGATGGGCGGCCGCCTGTTGGTGCTGTGGATGGTCGCGATCCTGATACGCTGCGTCGCCGTGGCATTTGCGCCACCGACTTCCAGTGTCTGGCTGCGCGCGCTTTGCGGTGGACTCCTGCTGGCCACGCCGATCTGGTTCTCCAACAGTCTCTCGCCAAACGAACCCTGGTGGCGTGATGTGGCCGCGACCGTGGCGCCGGAGGGCATGTCTGCCGGGTCTGAGGCCGTTCTCGCTGCCCAGAGTGTCCTGCTCGACCAGGCGCTCTCCAACCTTGTCGACGCGCGCCCGGGTGTATCCGATCTCTATTTCGTCGGTTTTGCGCCTTACTCGCGCGAGGATGTGTTTCGGAAGGATGTCGAGGCCGCGCAACATGTTATGGACGATCGCTGGGGAACGGCGGGACGCTCCGTCCTGCTGATCAACAATCCGCAAACTCTGTTGACGGCGCCCTTCGCCACGATCACGAACCTGCGCGAGACCTTGAACGAGATCGGCGCCACGATAGAGCCCGACGACGATGTCGTCATGGTATACCTTGCAAGCCACGGCGGCCGCGATTTTCACCTAAGCGCCGACCAGCCGCCACTATCGCTCGTGGAATTGACGCCACCCGGCTTGCGGCAGTTGCTCGACGACGCCGCCATCAAGTGGCGCATCGTGGTTGTGTCGGCGTGCTATTCCGGCGGGTTCATCGAGCCCTTGCAGGATGACAACACGCTGATCATCACCGCTTCGCGCGCGGACCGGACATCGTTCGGCTGCGGCCAGGATAGCGAAGCGACGTTCTTCGGCGAGGCGTTTTTCCAGAAAGGGATGAATGGCGCGGACTCGCTCGCGGCGGCGTTCGAAGTTACCAAGACGCGGGTCGCGCAGCGGGAGCGCGACGGCGGTTTTGCTCCGCCCTCCGAGCCGCAGTGGTGGATCGGCCCGGCCATGGCCGACAAGCTCAAGGGGATGCGCAAGGGACGCCCGACCAGCGGCATCATGACGCACCTCGATTCCGCGCGCCGCGATGGCTGGACGCGTGCGGCAATTCCGCCTTCACGTTTGACGTCGCCCCCGCGCGCCGGGACAATGCCTTGCCGGCCGCTCCTGTCTGAATGCAAATAATGCGGGCTGCGCATAACACGTTTCGGAGGAATCCATGCTTCGCTCATTAAAAGGCAATGTGACCCGCATCGCGGTCGCGCTGATCGCGATTGCCGCGCTATCGATGCCGATATATGCACAAACCGCGGCTCCTGCGTTGGAGAAGCCGAAGCTCATGGTGGGCGTCGGTGGCAAGCCACTCTTCTACTACCTGCCGCTGACCATCGCCGAACGCAACGGATACTTCAAGGCGGAGGGGCTCGATATCGAGATCCTCGATTTTCCGGGTGGCGCGCGCGCGTTGCAGGCATTGCTGGGTGGCAGCGTCGACGTCGTGTCCGGCGCCTACGAGCACACGATCACGCAGCAAGCGAAGGGCCAGTTCATCGAGGCGCTGGTGCTGCAGGGAAAATATGCGGGCATCGTGCTGGGAATGACCAAGGAGAAGGCGGCGGCCTACAAGTCTCCGGCGGACCTCAAGGGAATGAAAATCGGCGTCACCGCGCCGGGCTCCTCGACCAACATGTTCGTGAACGTGTTGCTGGCCAAGGCGGGATTGAAGCCCGACGCCGTGGCCATCATCGGCGTTGGCGCCACCGCGGGTGCCATTGCGATCATGAAGCGCGGCGAGATCGACGCAATTGCCAATCTCGATCCGGTCATTTCACAGCTTGAAGCGGACGGCTCCATCGTGCCGGTCATCGACACGCGCACCGCCAAAGGCATGCAGGACGTCTACAGCGGCGCCTACGCGGCCGGATCCATCTACGTGCCGGTGGATTTCGCCAAAAAGTACCCCAACACCGCACAGGCCTTCGTCAATGCGATGGTGCGCGCGCTGCGCTTCATCCAGTCGTCCACGCCTGATCAGATCGTGGCTGCGGTGCCCCCCGAGTACTACGCCGACAAGGCGCTGTACAAGGCCGCACTGATCAAGAATCTCGACGGCTTCAAGCATGACGGCTTCATCAGTCTGGAGGCGTCGCAAAACGTCTATCGCGACCTCAAGACCTTCGACCCTGGCGTGCAGTCGGCCACCGTCGACTTGGCCAAGACGGTGAACATGTCGTTCCAGCAAAAGGCCGCGCAGAAATTCAAGTGATGACCGCTGCGGCGTCGGCCGCTGCACTCGCGCTTGAAAATGTCACCTGCGCTTTTGCCGGGAGCGGGACCGCGAGCCATTACATTGCGGTACGCGACACGTCACTGACGGTCGGCACCGGCGAATTCGTTTCTGTCGTGGGACCCACAGGCTGCGGCAAGTCCACGCTGTTGAACGTCGCCGCCGGGTTGCTGGCGCCCTCGTCGGGGCGGGCGCTGGTGCATGGCGCCCACTTGACCGGGATCAATGCGCGCGCGGGCTACATGTTTCAGGCGGACGCGTTGATGCCTTGGCGCAATACGCTGCAGAACGTAACGGTCGGGCTCGAATTCCATGGCGTGCCCAAGGGCGATGGGGTGCTCAAGGCACACGATTGGCTGGCGCGCGTGGGCCTCGCCGGATTCCAGGATCGCTATCCGCATCAATTGTCGGGAGGAATGCGCAAGCGCGTGGCGCTCGCGCAAATGTTGATTCTCGATCCGGAAATCCTGTTGATGGACGAGCCGTTCTCGGCGCTCGATATCCAGACCCGTCAGCTGATGGAAAACGAGCTCCTCGATCTGTGGTCGGCCGATCGCAAGTCCGTGCTTTTCATCACGCATGACCTGGAGGAGGCCATCTCACTTTCCGACCGCGTCATCGTCCTTTCGGCAGGGCCGGCCACGCATCCCATCGGCGAGTTTGCCATCGACCTGCCGCGTCCGCGCGACGTGGCCGAGATCCGTATGCAGCCGCGCTTCAACGAGTTGCATGAGGCGATCTGGCAGGTCTTGAAGTCAGAAGTGTTGAAGGGCTATGCGCAAAGCCGGAAGTGACTTGAGGATCAGCGGCGTGACGCTGGCGCTGTGCCAGGCCTCGGTGCTGTTCGTTCTCTTCGCCACCTGGTACGTGCTGACCGAGACGGGTGTGCTCGCCCCCTTTTTCTTCGGCCGGCCGCTGAAGGTGTTTCAGGTGATCTGGGAGTGGTTTTCAAGTGGCAAGATCTATCCGCATCTCGCGGTCACGCTGATCGAGACGCTGCTCGCGTTCGCGGTGGGAAGCCTGCTTGGACTCGGCATCGGCCTGTGGCTTGCGCTGTCGCCGCTGGCCTCTGCGCTGGCCGATCCCTATATCAAGGCGCTCAATGCCATGCCACGCGTGATTCTCGCGCCGATCTTCGCGGTGTGGTTCGGGCTGGGGATCACGTCCAAGGTCGCGCTCGGCGTGACACTAGTGTTTTTCATCGTGTTCTTCAATGTCTATCAAGGCGTGAAGGAGGTCAGTCCCGTCGTGCTCGCCAATGCACGGATGCTGGGTGCTTCGAAGCGGCAGTTGCTACGCTACATTTACCTTCCGTCGGCGACGTCGTGGGTATTTTCCAGCCTGCATACCGCGGTGGGTATGGCGTTCGTCGGCGCAGTCGTCGGTGAATATTTGGGATCCGCCAAGGGCGTGGGGTATTTGATCCTGCAAGCTGAAGGCGTCTTCGACATAGACACCGTCATCGCCGGCATCTTCGTGCTAACCGTGTTTGCGCTGTTGCTCGATTTCGTTGTCACCAAGGTCGAGGCGCGCCTTCTGGTGTGGCGACCCAAGACTGCGGTAACCGAGGCGCTCTAGGACAGAAGCCATGTCGGATCAGCAAAGCAAAGCCAATTTTTTCCGTAAGCTGCATATTCCCGGACAGCCCCTGGTGCTGTTCAACATCTGGGATGCCGGTAGCGCAAAGGCCGTTGCTGCGTCTGGCGCACTGGCGATTGCCACGGGAAGTTGGTCGGTCGCCGACGCAAACGGCTATGCCGACGGCGAACAAGTGCCGTTTGATCTGGTCATCGACAACTTGAGCCGGATTGCGCGTGCAGTTGATCTTCCGGTCACGATCGATATCGAGAGCGGGTATGGAAAGGCGCCCGATGCCGTTGCGGAGTCGATCGCGCGAACGATCAAGGCGGGAGCCATCGGGTGCAATCTGGAGGACAGCTTTCCGGAAAACGGCACGCTGCGCGACACTGCGGAACAAGTCGAGCGAATTCGTTCCGCCCGAGAGACCGCCAACCGTTTGCATGTTCCCTACTTCATCAACGCGCGATGCGACGTGTTTTTTCAATCATCGCAAGTACACGATGAGACTGTAGTCGCAAGCACACTTGATCGGGCACGGGCCTACGCTGACGCGGGAGCGGATTGCCTCTTCGCGCCCGGCCTTGTCGACGAAAGGTTGATCGCGAACTTGGCCGCGGCGTCACCACTTCCTCTCAACATCATGTTTGGCGACAAGTCCCCCTCGCTGGACCGGCTCGCAAGGGCCGGCGTGGCCCGTGTCAGTCACGGACCGGGTCCCTACATTCGGGCGATGAAGACACTGGAGGAGGCGGCGCGAGGTGCGATGACCCGCACTCCGCCGGAAGTGGCCCAAGATTGACGATTCGGCATCGCACAGGCTATAATCTTCGGCTCAGACGCGGGGTGGAGCAGTCTGGCAGCTCGTCGGGCTCATAACCCGAAGGTCGAAGGTTCAAATCCTTCCCCCGCAACCAAACGTAGAATCAAACGGCCGACATCGTCGGCCGTTTGTATTTCATCGCACGATTAGCTTCTCCGTTACGTATCCGGCCCGCGCTGCGAACCTGGAAAAGAGACGGGGTCGGTTGGTGTTCTCTTTCATTTCTCGGGTTTCCGCACGTCGGCTCAAATACGCGGTAACGCCACCCGGTTCGGGGAGGCGCTTACGCCGCCCGTCATCGCGCCCCCCGCACGCGTACGCAGTCACCGCGACGCCACCGGACTTCGACTTCCGTCAGCGCCTAATTTGGTAATCGCACCGAACGCGCGCCCAAGGTCGCAACTCGGGCGTTACTTGCGCCGGCAACGTTGATCGTCCCAGGAGAGGGTGGCGCTGGCGTCGGCGAGCACCCGTGAATGGCGATTATTCGCTTGCACGCGGAAACGGTTGCCTATATCGTTTTTAGCGGCGCACTTCGCCCAAATGTATCGGAGGAAGAATGTCACCCACGTTTCGATGGGCCGCAGCCTGCCTGTCCTGTCTGGTTCCGGTGCTGGTCCGAGCCGATGTCACAGTCGTCGAATATCACCATGCGTCCTTCGACCACTACTTCATCACCTCGAAAGCCGACGAGATCGCCATCCTCGACTCCAAGGTGCCGCCGTTCCAGGAATGGTCGCGCACTGGCCTTTCCTTCAAGGCTTACGCTAATGCTGGTGCTCCGGGAGGGTCGGTGGGAATCTGCCGCTTCTTCAACGACAGCGCGGCGTTCGCGCCGAAGAGTTCGCACTTCTACGCGCCGCACGGGTTGGGATGCGAGGACACGATCGCCGCATTCCCCGACTGGAAACTGGAAGACGCCAACCTCTTCAACGCCATGCTGCCGGACGCGGCCGGCAAATGCCCGGCCGGCACCATTCCTGTCTATCGCCTGTACAACAATGGTCAGGGCGGTGCACCCAACCATCGCTTCGTCACCAGCAAGGCGGTGCAGCAGACGATGCTGGCCCAGGGCTATGTGGCCGAGCCCGCTGGCACCGGCGTGGGCATGTGCGTGCCGCCGGCCGCAAGCGCGGCGGGATTGTGGCGCGGGACGACGGATCAAGGCCAGGCAGTGCTCATTTTCATTCTCGACGACGGGACGTACTACATTGTCTACTCGCCGGTGGGCAAGCAGTCGGATGCAGGTGTCATCTACGGATCGGCCAGCACCGAGAACGGAAAGTTCATGTCGACTGAACTCGGTGACTTTTCACTGACACCCATTCCCACCGGGTTCATCGGGGGAGACCTGCCGATCAGCGGCACGTTTGTCCCGCGTGGCTCCCTTCAGTTGAGCAATGGCCAGAGTTCGGTGACGGCAGCGTACGACAATGCTTATGACACGCAAGTCACGCTCGCCAGTCTGGCGGGACCCTGGACGGTATCCGTGGGCCACGTTACCCAAGGCGTCGTCACGACCGGACTCATGGATTCCCAGGGCCATATGACCGTCAGTGCGATAGGTTGCGATTTTGTGGTCACTCTCACGCCGCGAGGAACGACGAACGTGTTCAACATGAAAGTGGTGACCACCCGCGGCGGTTGCACCAGCCCCATTTCGGGGCATTTTTTCTATGATGCTGCAAACCAGAAGATCTTCGGACTTGCCAAGTTCTACGAACAGGGCGGTGGTCCTGTCGACATGTTTCACCTGATCGGGACGCGGTAGCCCTGGGTGAGAGCGGCACCTCCTTGACCCCATTCGCCCCCTGATCGGGCTGTGGTACTCGACAGCGTGTCTGAGTCCACACCGACCGGCAGCGCATTTCGGACGGGCCTAACGCTCGCCAACGAAGCGCAATTCGACATGAATGGGGTGTCCGCAGCGGTGCCCCGCAACCATCAAATCAACGGCTTGCCTTCGGGCAGGCGGTTTTTGTTTTAAGCCGGCGACCGCGAGCAGCATCCCCGCACCGACTTACTCATTGCTCGGCCCTTGCCATCGAAAAGTGTGCAGGCATGATGTCGAAGTCCCGTTCGAAATGTATGGAGCCACCATGCCCCTCATTGCACCGTTGGCCGCTGATCATGATCCCGAAGTCGCGGAGCTTGCACGATTTTTCCACGAGACCCTTGGCTTCATTCCGCGGTCGGTGCTGACGATGCAGCGGCGCCCTGCGATTGCACGCGCATTCATCGGGCTCAATCGCGCGGTGATGAGTAACGAAGGTCGCGTGACCAGCGAACTGAAGCGTCTGATTGGCTTGCTGGCGTCGACCGCGGCGGGCTGCCGTTATTGCCAGGCCCATACGGCACTCGCGGCATCGCGGTACGGGGCCACGGCCGAACGGCTGGAGGGTGTCTGGCAATTTCGGGACAGCCCGCTGTTCAATGAGATGGAGCGCAGCGCATTCGAATTCGCGCTGGCTGCAGCCAGTGTCCCCAACGACGT
>JBDTPJ010000037.1:0-30502 GCA_039932755.1 Betaproteobacteria bacterium | reverse complement strand
TCCCTCGGCGGTGCGCTACAAGAACTGGAAGTTCTACTACGCCATGGCGCCCTCGTCTGCGACCGGAGGCCTGCTGGGAGTCCAGACCTATCACTGGACGCAAGTGAACAACATCAAGCGTGATCCGTTCGAGGCGGCCGTAGGCGCAGAGCAGTTGACCCTCCTGGGCATGGGCGGGTCTCTGGCGGCGCCGAGCACGGCTTATCTCTACGACTGGAACCTGCTTCCCATCGGCCAGTTGTTGTGGATGAAGGAACTGATGAGCTACAAGCAGTTTCCGGCGCTGCAATCTCCGTCGAGTTACAACCTCGATCAGATCATCAAGGAAATGCAGGAGTCGCACGTTAACGGCCACCTAGGCAGCTAGCGAAGCGGCAGGTTCGGTACGGCCGGGCGGGCGGTCCTTTGGGGCCGCCCGGTTCTTGTCGGGCGCCCGATGGCGTGGCTTACGCGGGCTAGTGTCGTACCTGAGTTTGCAAAAAACCGGAAACGGGTTACCCATGAAACCCATTGTAATGATTCGCGTGATGCGACTGCTGACGCTCGCACTTGTGCCGATGATCGTCGGCTACGCGTTTGCCCAGACTGACGCGCTGCCCTCCTGGAACGACGGCGCATCGAAAAAGGCCATCATCGAGTTCGTGCAAACGACGACCACCTCGGGAAGCCCCAATTTCGTCGCGCCGGCGGAGCGCATCGCCACGTTCGACCAGGACGGCACTTTGTGGGTCGAACACCCCATGTACTCGTTTCTGATGTACGCGCTGGAACGAGTACCGGTGCTTGCCAAGAAAAAGCCGGAGCTCGCCAAGATGGAGCCGTTCAAGACCGTTCTCTCCGGCAATCGCGAGGCGATGGCAAAGCTCACGCTTCCCGACCTGGAAAAAATCATAGCCGCTACGTTTACGGGCATGTCGGTTGACGATTTCAGCGCCGAAGTTACAAAGTGGATTGCCACTGCCAAGGACCCGCGATGGAAACGGCCCTACACGGAGTTGACTTATCAACCGATGCAGGAGGTGCTCAAGTATCTTCGCGACAATGGCTACAAGACCTACATAGTCACCGGCGGCGGACAGGATTTTGTACGCCAGTACTCCGAGAAGACCTATGGCATTCCGCCTGAGCAGGTGATCGGTACCGCTGGCGTGTTGAAGTACGGCTACGGCAAAGACGGCAAGCCGTTCCTGACCAAGGAACCCAAGCTGCTGCTGAACGACAACAACGCGGGCAAACCCGAAGGCATACAGTTGATGATCGGGAGGCGACCGCGCATGGCGCTTGGCAACTCGACGGGCGACCAGCAGATGCTCGAGTACACCGGCGCAGGTGACGGCGCGCGCCTGATGATGCTGATTCTGCATGACGATGCCAGGCGCGAGTACGCCTATGGCCCGGCGCAGGGGCTGCCGCCGACGAAGGTCGGCACCTTTACTCAGAAGCTATACGATGAAGCCAAAGCGAAAGGCTGGACGGTCATCAGCATGAAGGACGACTGGAAGAAGATCTTCGCGTTCGAGTAGCCCCGTCAAACCACCGCGAGCCACCTCCAGAACCGAACCCGGTGCCGCCGAAAGAAACGCCATGACACGTACGCTCGCAGAAATTCTCGCCTTCGCCACCGCGCTGGGCGACCACACGCCCGACGAGGCATGCTTTAATCAGCAACCGCTAATGATCACGGCCTGAATGAGATTCGGGGACACCGCTGGCTCCTCCCCCGCGGATTCCTGCGACCGCAGGGAATTCACTTACCAAACGCGGAAATCTGTCTCAATTAACCGAGCCAGATCTTCTTCAATTGCGGGCGGTGGACCCACATGCCGCAAGCTGCAGCCCCGATTCTTGCCGCTGCTTGCCGTTCTGTGGCTTTGTTGCGCGCCTGGCGCGTTTGCGGCGAGCGCCGCGGACCATGATCGGGCCGCTTCCGCAGAGACGCCCGGACGCGTCATCGTCTGGAATCGAACCATTGCGATTCTTCGTGTCCCATTGCTCGGCAAAACGCCGGAGCAGCGCGCGGAGGGCGCCTCGGCACGCCTGGATGCGATGTTTGCTTCGCGCCCCGGCGACTCGATTGAGTACCAGCTCGTCAAAGGCGAGATCGGTGATCTCGTCTTGATCGGAAACGGCCCCCAGGTACTGTTCGGCCTAGCGGCGGGAGATCTGCCGCAGGGAACGGCAACGACGCTCGACGCGGCAGGCAAGCAAATCACGGCCCAACTGACCGTACTGCTCGGCGAGCGCAACGAGCAAAGACGTTGGCCGATTCTGCTGCGCGGCTTGGCCGAAGCCGCACTGGCAACACTCGCAGCCTTGGCGCTTGGGCTGGGAATCCTCCGCGGGCGCAGGTGGGTGATCGATCGGATGGTCGTATTCTCGCAACGCAGGATGGCGCACCTCGTGCACGCGGGCCTCGATGCACGCAACTACGTGCTCTTATTTTTCCGATGGCTCGTCCATGCCTCGACTTTCACCCTCGTCGCGGCTGCGGGCTATGTCTCGCTCGCCTTCATCCTGTCGCGATTCGTCTACACCCGGCCGTGGAGCGACGAACTCGGCAACATGCTGCTCTCGTCGCTTGGACGCATCGGCGCCGGAATCGCCCGCGCCATCCCGGACCTGATCACACTCGCAGTCATCATTTTGATCGCTCGCTGGACCGCGCAAATTGCCGATCGCTGGTTTCGCGCCATCGAGCGCGGCGATGCGGCAGTTGCCTGGCTCGATCCCGACGCATCGCGAGTCACGCGACGCCTCGTTCTCATCGTGATTTGGATGTTCGCCATTACCGTGGCCTTCCCATACATTCCCGGCTCGAGCACTGACGCTTTCAAAGGTGTAAGTCTATTCCTCGGCCTCGTGATTTCTCTCGGCGCCACAGGCGTCGTGGGGCAGATCGTCAGCGGCCTCTTTGTCGTGTTCAATCGTGCGATGCGGCCGGGGGACTTCATCCGGGTCGGCCAGGTCGAGGGCACCGTGATCGAGCTCGGCACGACAGCGGTCCGGCTGCTGACGTCGGACAAGAAGGAAGTCATCGTTCCCAATGCCGTGCTCGTTTCGAATTCCATCGAAAATTTCTCGCGGCACGAACGTGATGCGGTACTCGTCACCACCCAGGTGACGATTGGCTACGACACGCCATGGCGACAGGTGCAGGCCATGTTAATGCTTGCCGCGGAGCGTACGCCGGGAGTGCTGCGCGATCCGATGCCACAGGTTGTGAAAAGTGCGTTGTCGGACTATTACGTCGAGTACCTGATCATTGCCTATGCCGCACGGAAGTCCGCGCGAGGTACGGTCTTGTCAAGGCTGCGCGGTGAAATACTCGACACGTTCAACGAGTTCGACGTACAGATCATGTCGCCGCATTTCAAGGGCCAGCCCGTCGAGCCCGTCATCGTACCCAAGTCACGGTGGTTCCAATCACCGGCAATCGAGGAGAAGTTAGATGAATAGCGCACTTGTGCGGGTACTCGCATTAGTACTAGCCGCGGCCCTGTGGGCACCGGCGATGGCCCAGACGGGGCAGAAGAAGCCCAACATCCTGGTCATATGGGGGGACGACATCGGCCGGGACAACATCAGCGCGTACAGCATGGGCATCATGGGGTACAAGACGCCGAACATCGACCGCATCGCGAAGGAAGGTGCGCTATTCACCGATTCCTATGCGCAGCAAAGCTGCACCGCGGGTCGCGCATCCTTCATCCTCGGCCAGCATCCGTTCCGGACAGGACTGCTGACGATCGGCATGCCCGGCTCGCCACAGGGCATCCCCGATTGGTCGCCGACCATTGCGGACCTGCTCAAGCAGCAGGGATACGTCACCGGCCAATTTGGCAAGAACCACCTGGGTGATCGCGACTCCCACCTGCCGACAGTGCATGGCTTCGACGAATTTCTCGGCAATCTCTACCACCTCAATGCCGAGGAAGAACCAGAGACCTATTACTACCCGAAGGACCCGGCATTCAGGAAGAAGTATGGTCCGCGCGGCGTACTGCACACGTGGTCTGATGGCAAGGGCGGGCAGAAGATCGAGGACACCGGTGCGTTGACGAAGAAGCGCATGGAAACGGTCGACGAGGAGATTCATTCGGCCGAAGCACAGTTCGTTGCCAAGGCAGCCAAGGACGGCAAGCCCTTCTTCGTTTGGCTCAATACGACCCGTATGCACGTCTGGACACACCTGACCAAGGCGCAGGAAGGTGTTACCGGTATCGGCCTGTACCCTGACGGAATGGTGGTACACGACCGGATGGTCGGCGAGGTCCTGAAGCAACTCGACGACCTCGGCATTGCCGACAACACCATCGTTGTTTACGGAACAGACAACGGCGCCGAAACCGGCACCTGGCCGGATGGCGGCACGATGCCCTTCAAGGGCGAGAAGGGCGGTACCTGGGAAGGCGGTTTCCGCGTGCCGATGCTCGTGCGCTGGCCGGGCGTGATCAAGCCGGGCACCATCGTCAATGAAATATTCTCGCAAGAGGACTGGATGCCCACGCTGCTCGCGGCAGCAGGCGAGCCCAACATCGTTGCGAAATTGAAGCAGGGATACAACGCTAACGGCAAGACTTTCAAGGTTCATGCCGATGGGTACAACTTCCTTCCCTACTTCAAGGGCGAGGTGAAGAAGGGCCCGCGCGAGGAGATCTTCTACTTCGGCCAAGGCGGCGAACTGAACGCCATTCGCTGGAATGACTGGAAGGTGCATTTCGCCGTCACCCACGGGAATATCGCGACGGCCGTGCGCGAGGTGCCGGGTTGGCCGGTGATCGTCAACCTTCGCGCTGACCCCTACGAGAAAGCGCCGGAAGAGTCTGGGATGTACATCCGATGGTATGCGGACAACATCTGGCTATTCGTGCCGGTGCAGGAGCAACTCAAGGCGTTCCTGGGCACGTTGCCGGATTATCCCTTTCAGCAAGGCAGCAGCCTGAACGCCGCGGGCATCAATTACAACTCGCTTCAGGCGATTCAGGCGATGCAACGACTGAAGCAGTTGGAGAGCCTCTCGCCACCCGGGAACTGAGGCGGCGCAACCGCTTGTTCGTTCCGACAACAAGCAAGAACCGGAAACAATGATGACTTCAAGTCGCAATTGCCTGATTCGCCGCGCGTGTGCTTGCGCTGTTGCAACCGCCATTGTTCTTGGCGGCTGCTCGACGGGGGGCACCTCCACCACCGGGGGCGGCGCACCCGGTGTCGTCGCCTCCGACGCGTCCGCGATTGCCCGCACCGGTTTCCTTAGTGACTATGCGAGGCTCCGCCCCGCTCCAAACGGCGAGGGAATGTTGTGCTGGCGCGACGACAACGTTGACTGGAAGCGCTATGACAAGGTGATGATCGAGCGCATACAGGTCTATATCGCTCCCGGCGCGAAGCCAAACCCCGTCGACCCGACCGACCTCAAGATGCTGCTGGATTACTTCCATGGCGCGTTGGTCAAGGCGATCACTCCCGAGGCACAAGTCGTCAATGCGATTGGACCCGGAGTACTCAGGGTACGGATTGCGCTCACGGACCTTCGACCGACCAACGCCGCGGAGAGCTTGTTAGGAACAGCGGTGCCTTACGGGTTTGTGGCCGAGATCGGTTCGGGTGCAGCCACCGGACGTCCTGCCGGGTCCACGCCCTACATGGGTGACACTGGACTTGCCGTCCAGTTCAGGGACGGCGTCTCGGGCAAAATTGTTGCTGAATGCGCCGATAACGAGATCGGCCGGAAATATGCGGCCGACCTAAACAATGGTGTTTCTGGCGCTGCCACGGCGTGGGCGGACGGTTATATGGAGTCATTTACAAGCTGGAGCTACGCAAAGGACGCTTTCGACAAATGGTCAAATCTATTTGCGAAGCGCTTTGCTGCGTTACGTGGCATCGCAGCAAGTAAGTAATACCCGCGCGCAAGGAGTCTGCAACGTGTCGCATTTGGCCCCGCGTCGAAAAGGTTTCTTATAGCCGAACGGAATATGTCACCGCCGCAAAGATCATTTACGTCTATTCGCGAGGTTCCCTAGACTGCGGGGTCCAGGCGTACGTCCGGTGTCGTTGCGCCGGCCGCGCCGGGGAGACCCCTGTCCATGAACCTGCCCCTACGCACCTACGAGGCCACTCAGCGCTTGCGCCACGCGGTGACTGCACACGCGCCGGCCACGTTTGCGTCGAGCTTTGGCGTCGAGGACATGGTCATCCTGGACCTGATCGCGACCCTCGACCTCCCGGTTGACGTGTTTACGCTCGACACCGGCCGCCTGCATGACGAGACCTACGCATTCATCGAGGCCGTGCGGCTGCGCTATGGCCGCCCGATACACCTCTATGTACCCGATGCCGCCGCCATCGAGCCGTTTGTCGCGGCGCACGGCCCCAATGCGTTTTATCGCTCCGCGGAACTGCGCAAGCAGTGCTGCGAATTGCGCAAAGTGCGACCTCTGGCGCGCGCGCTGGCGGGTAAGACCCTATGGATCACCGGCCTTCGTCGCGACCAATCCGTCACTCGCACTGACACACCCATCCTCGCCCGGAATGATTCTCATGGCCTGATGAAGTTGAGTCCGCTGGCCGACTGGCTGGAAGACGATGTCTCATCTTACATTCGCATGCACGACGTCCCGACGCATCCGCTGCACCAGCGCGGCTTTCCGTCCATCGGTTGTGCGCCCTGCACGCGCGCCGTGACGCCCGGTGAAGACCCACGTTCCGGTCGTTGGTGGTGGGAGTTGGCGGTGCAACGCGAATGCGGCATCCACATCGATGCGCAGGGGCGCGTCGTCCGCACGAATTCCGCCGTCGTATCAAACTAGGCTTACCGGAAAGTCAACTATCCATGCTGCTGCACGACGACCCCGCGCTAATACGCGAACGGGCGCCCGCGGCCACGCGGTCACACCGCAATAGCTACCTGGCCGAACTCGAGGCCGAGTCGATCTTCATCCTGCGCGAGGTGGTTGCCGAGTGCCGCAACGTGGCGCTCCTCTTTTCCGGCGGCAAAGACTCCGCGGTGGTGCTGCGCCTGGCGCAAAAGGCCTTCCTTCCGGAAAGGGCTCCGGTAACGCTGCTACACATCGACACGGAACAGAATTTTCCCGAGGTGATCGCCTTTCGCGACCGGATGGCGCGCGACACCGGGCTGCCGCTCGTCGTGCGCTCGCTGGACGATTCGATTCGCACCGGCCGGGTGCGGCTGCGTGATCCCGGAGAATCGCGTAATCCGCATCAGGCGGTTACCTTGCTCGATGCCATCGCGGAGTTGCAGCTCGATGCCTGCATCGGCGGTGCGCGGCGCGACGAGGAGAAGGCGCGTGCCAAGGAACGCGTCTTCTCGTTTCGCGACGACTCCGGACAGTGGAATCCAAAGGCCCAGCGGCCGGAATTGTGGTCGCTCTACAACGGGCGCGTGCACAAGGGCGAAAACATGCGCGTGTTTCCGTTGTCGAACTGGACCGAACTCGACGTGTGGCACTACATCCGCCAGGAAGCGATTCCGTTGCCGGAGCTCTACTTTGCGCATGCGCGCGACGTGGTCCGGCGCGGCTGTGCGCTGGTCCCCGTCACGCATCTCACCCCGGCCGCGGCCGGCGACGAGGTCGAAAGGCTGTCCGTACGCTTTCGCACCGTCGGCGACATTCCATGCACTGCGCCCGTCCTGTCCGATGCCGCCACACTGGACGACATCGTGCGCGAAACGGCCGCGACGCGCATCACCGAGCGCGGAGCGACCCGCCTGGACGACCAGGCCAACGATGCAGCCATGGAATTGCGCAAGCGGCAGGGATACTTCTGATGCCCCACTCCAGCACACCGTTGCGCTTTACCACCGCCGGCAGCGTCGATGACGGCAAGAGCACGCTGATCGGCCGCCTGCTTTGGGACAGCAAGAGCCTGCTCGCTGACCAGGTCACCGCGCTGGAAGCCGGCTCGCGCCACGCAGGACAGATGCCGATCGATTTTTCGCTGGTCACGGACGGTCTCCTGGCCGAGCGCGAGCAAGGTATCACCATCGACGTCGCCTACCGCTATTTTGCAACACCTGCGCGCAAATTCATCATTGGCGATTCGCCCGGTCACGAACAGTACACGCGCAACATGGTCACAGCCGCCAGCACTGCGGACGTCGCGGTGCTGCTTGTCGACGCGGTCCACGGCCTGCAGCCGCAGACAAGGCGTCACGCGTTTCTGGCCCGCTGGGCGGGTATTTCGCGACTGGTACTGGCCGTCAACAAGATGGACCTGGTCAACTGGGATCGGGCGCGCTTCGAGGCAATCCACACAGAGTTCATTGCCCTCGCCGCACACTTGGGTTTCGTCGAGGTTCATGCGATTCCGGTATCCGCCCTCACCGGCGATATGGTCGCAGCGCGCGGCGACGCCCTGCCGTGGTACGGCGGCCCGACATTGCTGGCTTATCTCGAGAGTGTCGATGTGGTGCACACCCGCGCCACGCAATCGCTGCGATTCCCGGTGCAGCGCGTTACCCGCACCATCGCCGGCGAGCGCGGGCGGCCGCAGCGCGGCCTGCAAGGCACGTTGGCCAGCGGAATACTCGAGGTCGGCACCGAAGTCGCTGTGATGCCTGCCGGTTTGCACGCTGTCGTCGCCGGCATTGCCGGACCGGACGGTCCAGTGTCGGTGGCGCTCCCCGGCCACGCGGTGACCGTGCGCCTTGACCGCGACCTGGATGTCGCGCGTGGCGACTTGCTGGTCCCGGTTGACGCGCGCCCGCGCGTCACGCGCGAGATCGTGGCGGATCTCTGCTGGTTCGACGCCGATCCTCTGCGCTCCACCGCGACCTACCTTGTCAAGCATACGACGCGAACCGTGCGCGCCCGTTTCGCGGAAGTTCTGCACGCGGTCGATTTGGCCACGCTCTCGCCGGTGGCACCGCCCATGGAAGTCGGCATGAATGACCTCGTGCGGGTGCGACTGGTGGTCCATGAACGGCTGGCCGTCGATGCTTTCCACGACGATCGCACGACCGGTGCCTTCATCGTCATCGATGAAGTCACCAATCGCACCGTGGCGGCCGGGACGATTGTCTAAATGACGGGCTGGAGAAGGGTGTGAACCTTATTCCGCCGGGACCCCTGGCAACGTTCGGTGGCGCCGCACGGGCGACCAGAACACGGCGCCGGCAGTCAGTACGATCGCCAGCACGCCAACGGTCAACAGCGTATGGCGTAAGCCGATTGCCGTCGCCAGCGCCCCGCCGGCAAGCGAGCCGAGTGGCGCCGCGGCCACTGTCAGGAAGCGCATGGTCGCGGTCATGCGCCCCATCAACCGGTCAGGCGTGATTGCCTGGCGCAGCGCCAGGTAATTGATCGCGTACAGCACGGCGCCGAAATCGAACACCAGCATTGCCAGGCCGAGCGCCAACGTGGCAAGCCATACCGGTCCGGATACCAGGCCGAACGCCTGCCATCCAATCGCAGTAAGCATCAGGCCGTGCACGATCACCGTTCCGACGCCAAAACGTGTCGATAGTCTTTCCGCCGATGCCGCCGCGAGTACGCAACCCAGGCCACCGAACGCGTAGGTGAGGCCAATCGCGCCCGCCGAGAGTCCCAGTTCACGCGTCGCGAACAGGATCAGCACCGCTAGCTGCATGTGATGGAGCAGTTGCCACAGTGCCGCAACCCACGCGAGCGACAAGAGCGTACGGTTGTTCCAAACGAGCTTCAGGCCCTCGAGAATCTCCGCCGACACCGACGCCTTGGGTCCCGCATGCGGCACGTCGTTGGGCACGCGAATGCGCCGCAACATCCACGCCGAGAAAAAAAACGTCAGCGCATCCACGATGATCGCGAACGGCGCCGTGAGGAGTTGTATCAAGCCGCCGGCAAGGCCCGGCGCAATCAGCGCCGACGACGTTTCGCCCAGCGCGATCTTGGCGTTGGCCTCGACCAGCCGCTTCCGGCCGGCCAGCTGGGCCAGCAGCACCTGGTATGCCCCACCGCCGACCACATTCGAAACTCCGCAGAAAAATCCCACGACGTACAGGATTTCCATCGCCAGCGTGTTCGTGAACGCGGCCAAGGGAATCGCCAACAGCGCCGTTCCACGGACCAAGTCCGAGGCAATCACGATCGGCAACTTCCGCACGCGATCGAGCAGCACGCCGGCGTGCAGGGACACGAGCGCGAACGGCAGAGTCTCCAGCGCGATTAGAACGCCCATCTGCAACGGCGTGGCGTGCAGCAGCAGCGCCGCCGTCAGTGGCAAAGCGAGGTTGGTAATCTGGCTGCCGAAGGACGTGATCGTCAGCGAGGTCCAGAGCATCCGGAAGTCCGGAGACAGCCACAGGCCGCGAAACGTTCGGCGCATCCAGCGTTGCACGCTTTCCATGACGATACCTGTCATTCGTTCCGGAACGAACACACCCCGGCGCGCTCGCAGGAACGGCGAACGCGGATGAACCTGCGACACGCGGGAAGTCCGGAAAAGTGATGCGCCATCTGGTCCGGTTCCCGCCCAAAACCCGGCGGGTAAACCGGCGGGCGCCTAACTCGGAATTGAGATCGGTACTAGGCTGAGCAGAACTTGCGATATGCCTTGCGGTGCGCATGGCAGGGACAACCCCCCTCCCATGCGCAGTCGCGCCGCTGCTGCCGACGAGTGCGAATGGAGGTTTCGATTCATGGGGATTCGTCCAAGGGGATCGCGAGTCGTTGCGCCAATTCTACGCGTCAACGCCCCCGCGTTGCAATGCCGGGAGCTCATTGCTGGACCGGCCGCCGCGGCATCTTAAGATCAATGTCGTAATACATCCAGGGATGGGCCGCGAAGGCGTTGTACTTGTAGCCAATCACCCACGGGTAAACGACGATGTTTTCGTAGCGGTAGACTTCAAGATTCCATGGCGCGTAGGCGGTCACGAGTTGCGCCATTTTGCGGAACAATTGGGTGCGCTCGGGCGTGTCGGGCATGCCGCGCGATTGATCGTAAAGTTTGTTGTACTCGGGAAGGTCGAAGCGCGACAGGTTGGACAGTCCCGCATGCTTGCCATACAGAAGGCCCAGGAAGCCATAGCCGTCGGTGGTGACGTTGATGTTGCCCAGGGTCCACATCTGCAGCTGGCCGGCCCGCGCCATTTTCACCAGGTCGGGCCACTTCTGCTTCTTGAAGTCAACCTTGATCCCGAGTGAAGTGAGACTGCGCTGCCACATCTCTTCGACTTGCCGGCCGCGACCATCCGGTGAAGAGCCCATCGCAAGCACCAGCGGCTTGCCATCGGGCAGGTCGCGAAAGCCATCGCCATTGCGATCGATGTAGCCGAACTTGTCGAGCAATGACTTGGCGCCGACCAGGTCAAATTGGACGTGGCCGTTGAACTTGGGGTCGTAGCCGATAACGTGGGGCGGAATCGGGCCGGTGGCGGGAACGGCTTGCCCGTGCCACAGCACCTTGATCTGCTCGTCAGTGCTGAACGCCATGCCGATGGCGCGTCGCAGCGCGACCTTGTCTTTGGTATAGCCGCCGATGACCGGATCGTCCATGTTGAAGTAGGTGTAGCTGACCGCGGGCTGAATGCCGCGCGCGAGCGTGATGCCAACACTGGCGAACCGTGGTTTAAGGGCGTTGTCGGGACCGATTACGTTGGGGACGAGATCCGCGGGAACTGTGATGTAGTCCAGATCGCCCTTTTCAAAAGCAAGCAGGCGCGGGTTGGATTCCTCGATGATGCTGATGTCGATCCTGCCGATCATCGGCAGCTTCCTGCCCTTGAGCCTGGCCATGATTCTGCGATCAGCCGGGTCGTCGCTGTCCGGAAAGCGCATTTCACGAAAGCCTGGGTTGGCCTCCAGCACGATCTTCTGTCCGCGCCGCCACTCCTTCAACCGAAACGGTCCGGTTCCCACCGGGTTCTGCATGGCCCAGCCACTGCCATCGGCATACGCTTCGATGACTTCGCGTGCCACGGCGGCACTCGGCGATATCGTGAGATTGGGGAGCAAATCGTACGCTGGCTGCACGAGACGAATTCGGATCGTATAGCGGTCGACAGCCACCAATCCCGACATCGGCGCGTCGTAGTCGAACTTGCCCGTTTCCTTGGCCTTTGCCACCAGCGCGTCGCCGCCTTCGAACACGCCATCGAATGTTTGCAGCTGGGGCGCACGCATCTTCGGGTCGAGCACACGCTTCCACGAATAGATGTAGTCGGCCGCCGTCAACTCGCGCTTGCGACCCTTGAATGCCGGATCGTCGTTGAAGTAGATCCCCGGCTTGATCCTGATCGTCCATTGCAGTCCGTCTTTCGAATATTCCGGAAGAGCCACTGCGGTGTTGGGCACGATCCTATAGGGCCGCGCGAGAATGTCGTACGTATAGAGCGGGTCGAAAATCGCGCGCTCGAGGTGCGTCGAATAAATGTCGTTGGTGGCTTGGGGATCGAATCCCGTTTCCGCGACGGGAAACGCAACGCGCAACACCTTGTGCGGGTCGGACTGTGCGGCAGCGGGCTGCACCATCAACGCACCGGCCGCGAGCGCACCGAGTGATACGAGCGCAACCAGGCAACGCATCACAGCACCTTTTGGATATCGTCCGCCATGGACTCCGGCGTGTCGTTGGGCGCATACCGCGCGAGGACTTTGCCCTTGCGGTCGACCAGGAACTTGGTGAAATTCCACTTGATCGCTTCGCTGCCAAGCAGGCCCGGCTTTTCGGCCTTCAGGTACTTGTAGACCGGCGCCTCGTTCTTGCCATTGACGTCAATCTTCGCAAACAGCGGAAAGGTGACGCCGAAATTCAATTCGCAAAACTGCGCGATCTCCGTCTCCGTTCCGGGTTCCTGTTCACCGAACTGGTTACAGGGGAAGCCCAATACCTCGAGCCCCTGGGAATGATATTTCTCATACAGCGCCTCCAGTCCCTTGTACTGAGGCGTGAAGCCACATTTACTGGCGGTATTGACGATGAGAATCACTTTGTCCTTGTACTTGTCGAGCTTGACCGTCTTGCCGTGGATGTCGTCGACACTGAAGTCATAGATGGAGGGCATGGCAGGCTTTCGCGATGTGTGGGTGAATGGGTCGAAAAGGGAGCCGCGACCGCTACTGGGAAGGGGATTATGCAACCACGCGCTGCCTCCGCCAACGTTTCGCCGGAGCGAGATCAGGAATTGGGTCTTGCTTTTGGCGGCCTCAGGAAGTCCAGCGGGGCAGCCTGGATTCGGGCGAACACCGCGCGACGCAGCCGCCGGCGCGAAACGGCCCCACGACCGGTCGACCGGATAGCGACGGCAAGCGCCAGGCCGAACGATACAGTCAGGTTCATGAACCCGATCATGCCGATCCCCGCTATCGCCCACCAGAATGCGGGGAGCGAAAAGATCCCCGCGCCAAACGACCACGACGCGAGCGCCAGCTGACCCGTGGAAAGCGTCACGTGCCGGACTTCCAGCGGCAGGCCGAAAAAAGCGGCAATCACCGGCTCCATCCCCAGCAGGACTCCCAGCGACACATTGCCGCCAAGGGCAGCGACGTTGTCCTCGATCAATTGCGCCGCACGCGTGGCGCGTTTCTTCCCCAGCAGCGCAACGATCGTTGGCGCGTGCGCAATCGCCTCGGGCAGCTTGCGAAACGTGGCCCAGTTCTCGAACCATCCCGCGATCACCGCCGAAAGCCACAGGAGCACGCCCGTGAATGCCGCGTAGAACGGCGCCGCACTCAGGAGGGATAACGATTCCACATAGTCGCGTGCATGTCCCGGATCCGGAAGGTGGCCCGACCCTAGCAGCAGCAACAGCGCCTGCAACAATAACGCCACGGGAACGACGAGCAGGAGGTTGCCCATGATGGCGGCGACCTGGGAGCGCACGAGATTGGCCACTTCCTCCACGAAGGCGCGCAGCCGCCCGCGCACGTGAGTGGAATTAAGTTGATGGGCCATTGCCGCCGCCGTCATCGCGGGCTGCTTGGTCGCCAGCGTACCGTGCAAGAGGTGAATCAGCACAAACGACAACGCGAAATTGGTCGATGCCACCAGGCCTTCGATGAATGGCGGCAGCCCATGGCCCACGGTCGCGATCTTGACCAATATCGTCAACGCGGTAACAGCGCCGCCAATAGCTGCGGAATAGAGCATCGCGCGATATTCACGGGCATCGCGGGTGATGTAGTGGTCACCTGTCTTGCGCGCGGACTCGACGATGCGTCGGGTCAGGAGCTTCATGTTTTCCTGCAACAGCGTGCGCACGCTGCCTTGCGCATCATTGGCCCGTATCAGCGCCGCCACAAACAACGCAGTCGCCCGGCGATCGCCCCCGGTCCGTGAATGCAACTCGATGATGGCCTGCATCCGCCGCAACGAAAGCTGCGCACGCTCGAGTTGATACACGAGATCGATCGAAACGCCGTAGTTCTCGAGATGACCGGAGACCTCGTCCAACGAGCGAGCGCAGCGCGCCACGAAGCTCTTGACCGCGGCCTCGTCGACAACGAAACGGTCCGATGCGACCACATCCTCGACATAGGCGTGCACCGCGGAGGTCAGCCCCGCAAAAGGCGTGTCGAGCGGACGCTCCGACGCCGTGCGCCGACGAACGCCCTGCGACAGGCCAATCGCCTGCACCTGGCTGGCGAGAATCATCAAGGCATCCGCGGCGTCACGCCAAAAGTGCGACCACGGGTCCTCGGCGTAAACATTTGCGCCGTGTTGCAGGAGTTCCCCCAAGCCATCGAGAACGCCGGGCGGAAGTGCGGCGACCCAGTCAGCGTCCATGTCCTCGGGAAATACCTGCCGGAACACATGCGCCATGTCGTTCTCCGCAGGCGACGCAGGCAACATTTTCGAGGCCAGCCGACCCATCAATTCCTGCGTGAAGGCGTTGGCGTGCGGCAGTCCGGTCTCGCACAGGAGCCCGATCGCGCTCAGCTCGCGCAGGGTGCCGCGCAACAGCAGGGAGACCGCCAACCTGCGCTCGGGATGGCGCTCCAGCACCTGCAGTAAGAAACGGATTCGCGTCGCCGGCGCAGCCGCGCCCTCCGCGTCGACGCCGCCGCGCGCGCGCGCCCATGCGAGGCACTGTTCGATCCACGCCACGCGTTCCGCGAGCGTCGCGTCCGCACGCGCCCCTGACACCAGCCAATCGATGCCAACCGTGGCGCCCTGATGGGCTTTGGTTTGGCCCGTCATGAGGCAGGCGCACCAAATCCGCCGCCCCCCGGCGTTTCGACTACGAAAATGTCACCCGGCTGCATTTCCACCGCGCAGGTCGCGCCGAAGTCTTCCCGCGAACCATCCAGGCGTTCGACCCAGTTGCGTCCCAGCGCACCCGCGTCGCCTCCCGCGACGCCGAACGGCGCGATGCGACGATGATTGGCGAGCATCACCGCGGTCATGCGTTCAAGAAACCGGACCCGACGCACGCAGCCATCGCCGCCGTGGTGCCGACCGCGTCCGCCACTGCCGCGCCGGATGGAAAACGACTCGAGCCGCACCGGAAAGCGCCACTCGAGCACCTCGGGATCGGTCAGGCGCGAGTTGGTCATGTGTGTCTGGACCACGCTGGCGCCATCGAAATCCGGGCCGGCCCCCGCGCCCCCCGAGATGGTCTCGTAATACTGGTAGGTTTCGTTGCCGAAAGTGAAATTGTTCATTGTGCCCTGCGACGCGGCGAGCACGCCTAGCGCGCCGTAGAGCGCATCGGTGATGGTTTGCGAGGTCTCCACATTGCCAGCGACGACCGCTGCTGGATAGCGCGGCCATAGCATCGAGCCTTCGGGAATGACGATGCGCAACGGCTTCAGGCAACCCGCGTTCATCGGAATGTCGTCGTCGACCAGCGTGCGGAACACATAGAGCACCGCGGCCTTGCATACGGCCGACGGCGCGTTGAAGTTGGTGGGTTGCTGCGCGCTGGTCCCGGCAAAGTCGATGGTCGCCTCGCGCCGGACCTTGTCGATCGAGATGGCAACGACGATCCGGGCACCACTGTCCATTTCGTACTCGAAGCGTCCATCCTTGAGCACGTCCAGTACGCGGCGCACGGATTCCTCGGCGTTGTCCTGCACGTGCTGCATGTAGGCGCGCACCACCGGCAGGCTGAAATGCACGACCATTTTCGCAAGTTCGCTGGCGCCCTTCGCGCATGCCGCCACCTGCGCGCGCAAATCCGCCAGGTTCTGGTCGATGTTGCGGGAGGGGTAGCGACCCGACGCGAGCAGGGTCCGCATTTGCGCTTCCAGGAACTGCCCGGCCGCGACCAGCTGCACGTTATCGAGCAACACGCCCTCTTCGTCCACGTGTGTCGAGTCCGGCGGCATCGAGCCCGGCGTTATGCCACCGATGTCGGCGTGGTGGCCGCGCGAGGCGACATAGAACTCCGGCATGTCGCCGACAAGAAATACCGGGGCGATCACCGTGACGTCCGGCAGATGCGTGCCCCCGTTGTATGGCGCATTCAGGACGAACACATCGCCGCGCTGCATCGTGCCCTTGCGGCGGCCGATGATCGTGGTGACCGATTCGCCCATCGAGCCTAAGTGAACCGGCATGTGCGGCGCGTTGGCGATCAGGTGGCCCTCGCTGTCGAAAATCGCGCAGGAGAAATCCAGGCGCTCCTTGATGTTGACCGAATAGGCGGTGTTGGCCAGCGTCACCCCCATCTGCTCGGCAACCGCCATAAAGAGGTTGTTGAACACCTCGAGCAGCACTGGGTCGGCGGTGGTGCCGATCGCATGGATGCGTTGCGCCGCATCCACGCGGTCGAGGATGAGGTCATCGTGCGTTGTCAACGTTGCGCGCCAACCCGGCTCGATGACTGTCGTTCCGTTCTGCTCGCGAACCACCGCAGGCCCGGCAATGGCGTCACCTGGGCGCATGTCCGCGCGCTCATACACATGGGCGTCGCGAAACCGGCCCTCGGTGTACACCCGGTTGGACTTGCTAGACTTGAGCGCGCCCGCACGCGGCTGGAACACGGGTAGCTTGTCCGCCAACGATTGCGTGTTGCCGATCGCCTCGACCGCCACCGCTTCGATGACGAGGGGCTTGCCCGGCATAAGGAAGCCATATTGTTGGGAATAACGTGTCTCGAATTCGCCGGTGATGACGGATACGGCGTCGTCTGCCGGAATTTCGAGCGTGGTATCCGTCCCGTCGTATTTGACATGCAGTGTGCGGCGGCAGGAGATGTGCGCCGGTGCGATGCCTTGCGTCGCTACTTCCGCGCGCGCAACGGCTTCGAGTGTCGCGAATCTTGTCGCCGCTGCAACCAGCCCGTCGTCGGTCAGCACCGACTCCACGGCTTGCTGGCGCAGCGCTCGCACATCTGCCAAGCCCATGCCATAGGCCGAAAGCACGCCGGCAAGCGGATGGATGAACACGCGCGTCATGCCCAGCGCATCGGCCACGAGGCAGGCGTGCTGGCCGCCCGCGCCGCCGAAGCAACACAGCGTGTAGTCCGTGACGTCGTAGCCGCGTTGCACGGAGATGTGCTTGATCGCGTTGGCCATGTTCTCGACCGCAATCCGCAGGAATCCGTCGGCCACTTCCTCCGGCGAACGGACCATTCCTCGGGTCGCGGAAACTTCCGCGGCCAGCGCGGCGAACTTGGTGCGCACGATGTCGGCGTCGAGCGCCGCTTTACCCTCCGGGCCGAACACCTTCGGGAACAAGTCGGGGTCGAGCTTGCCCACCATCACGTTACAGTCGGTCACGGTCAGTGGTCCGCCGCGGCGATAGGCTGCGGGACCCGGCATGGCGCCCGCGGATTCGGGCCCGACGCGGAAGCGCGCGCCGTCGAATGTGCATATCGAACCGCCGCCTGCCGCAACCGTGTGGATGCTCATCATCGGCGCACGCAACCTGACACCGGCGACTTCGGTCACGAATGCGCGCTCGAATTCTCCCGCCCAGTGCGTGACATCCGTGGACGTGCCGCCCATGTCGAAGCCGATGATCCGATCGAATCCGGCCTGCCGGGATACACCGACGGCGCCCACGATTCCGCCCGCAGGTCCGGAAAGGATGGCGTCTTTGCCCTGAAAGAGTTTGGCGTCGGTCAGTCCGCCGCTCGACTGCATGAACTGCAGGCGGATGCCGGCGTCCTGAGGTCCGCCCGCAAGCGCGCGCTCCACTTGCAGCACGTAGCGGCGCAGGATGGGCGACAGGTACGCATCGACGACGGTGGTGTCCCCACGCGAGACCAGCTTCATCAGGGGGCTCACCTCGTGCGAAACCGAGACCTGCGGGAAGCCGATCGCGCGCGCCAAACGGCCAAGCGCTTGCTCATGCTGCGCAAAACGATAGCCATGCATCAGCACAATGGCGACGGCCCGGATGCCGTCGGCGTAGGCGGCACGCAATCCGGCTTCGGCATCCGCAAGATCGAGTGGCCGAACCACGTCGCCGTGCGCGCCCATGCGTTCGTCCACCTCGATCACGCGCTCGTGGAGTAACGCCGGCAGTTCGATCTTGCGTACAAAGAGTTTCGGACGGTTCTGGTAAGCGATGCGCAAGGCGTCGGCAAAGCCCCGCGTGATGACCAGCGCCGTGCGTTCGCCCTTGCGCTCGAGCAGGGCATTGGTCGCGACCGTGGTGCCCATCTTGACGGCATCGATCAGGCCCGGTGGAATCGGGTCGCCGGGCGCCAGGTCCAGCAATTGCCGTATCCCGTGTACCGCGGCATCGGCATAACGCTCGGGATTCTCGGACAGGAACTTGCCCGTGGCGAGCGTGCCATCAGGCCGGCGCGCGACGATATCGGTGAAGGTACCGCCGCGATCGATCCAGAATTGCCATTGCCCGGTTGTCGCCATGCTGCGCACTAGTGTACTTTACGGCACGACACCCAACGATTCATGCGCGGCGACCAGAACGGTTCGCGCCGCGCCCGACAGGAGACTCCCGATGAAACAACTCACCGCCCTGGCTGCAGCACTGGGCTTTGCCATCGCGTTGCCGGCCATCGCGCAGACCAAGTGGGACTTGCCCACGGCCTACCCGGCGGCCAATTTTCACACCGAGAACATCATGCAGTTTGTCGCGGACGTGGATAAGGGGTCGGCGGGCAAGCTCAAGATCCAGGTCCATCCGGCGGCGGCACTGTTCAAGGCCAACGAGATCAAGCGCGCGGTACAAGGCGGCCAGGCGCAAGCCGGAGAGATCCTGCTCGTCAACTATGAAAACGAGGATCCGTTCTATGGCATAGACGGCATTCCATTCCTGGCGACGTCCTATGCGGATTCGCAGAAACTCTACAAGGCATCGCGCAAGGTGCTCGACGACAAGCTCAAGAAGCAGGGGTTGAAACTCCTCTACACCGTGCCCTGGCCGCCACAGGGTATCTTCGCCAAGAAAACGCTGGCCAGCGTTGGCGACATGAAGGGACTCAAGTGGCGCGCGTACAGCCCCGCCACGTCCAAGATCGCCGAACTGGTCGGCGCGCAGCCGGTGACCGTGCAGGCTGCGGAAGTGTCGCAGGCGCTGGCCACCGGGGTCATCGATTCCTACATGTCGTCCGGCGCCACCGGCTATGACTCGAAGACCTACGAGTACCTGAAGTATTTCTACGACACGCAGGCCTGGCTGCCCAAGAATGCCGTCATCGTGAACCTCAAGGCTTTCGAGGCACTCGACAAGCCGACGCAGGCGGCCGTGCTCAAGGCGGCCGCCGACGCCGAAACGCGAGGCTGGACGTTGTCCGAGGAAAAGACGGGTTGGTACGTCGACCAGTTGAAGACCAAGGGCATGAACATCGAAAAGCCGTCCGAGCAGCTCACCGCCGATTTGCGCCGCGTGGGCAACTACATGCTGGCCGAATGGCAGCGCAAGGCGGGCGAAGAGGGCAGAAAGGTCGTCGAGACCTATCGTTCACTGCAATAGACGAGGTGCGCGCCGCGCTCGATCGCCTTTACAACGCCGCCGGAGTCCTGGCGGCGTTGTTCATGATCGGCACGCTCGCGATGGTCATTGCCGGCATCGCCGGCCGTCTGCTTCATTTCAATCTGCCGGGCACCGACGCCTACGCCGGCTATTGCATGGCGGCCGCCGGATTCCTGGCGCTAGCCCACACGTTCAGGCGCGGCGAGCACATCCGGGTCACGCTCATTCTTGAACACATCGGTCCGCGTGCGCAACGCGTCCTGGAGTTGTGGGCATTGGGCGTGGCAACGCTGCTTTCGGCGCTTTTCGCATACTACAGCGCGCGGCTGTCCTGGCAGTCGTGGGATTTTCACGACATCTCCACCGGCAACGATGCGACGCCCCTGTGGATTCCGCAGCTCACCATGGCGGTGGGCACGGTCGTTCTCTGGATCGCGTTTCTGGACGAATTCATCCTCGAGTGCCGGGGCGCGCGTTTGGCGAAAGTGCCTGACGAAGCGTTGCACAACGAATAGCAGCACATGGACGCATTGATCACCACCCTGCTGATCGGCGCGCTGTTTGCGTTGCTGGGGAGCGGCGTGTGGATCGGCATTGCCTTGTCCGGCGTCGCATGGATCGGCATGGAACTTTTTTCCTCCCGTCCCGCCGGCGACGCGATGGCCGTCACGATCTGGGGCTCGGCATCGTCGTGGACGCTGACCGCGTTGCCGCTCTTTGTCTGGATGGGAGAGATCCTGTTTCGCACGCGGCTCTCGGAGGACATGTTCAAGGGCTTGGCACCCTGGCTCGAACGCGTTCCGGGCCGCCTGTTGCATACCAACATCATCGGCTGCACGATCTTTGCGGCGGTGTCCGGCTCCTCGGCGGCGACGTGCGCGACCATCGGCAAGATGACATTGCCGGAATTGAAGGCGCGCGGCTATCCCGAGGACATCACCATCGGCACGCTCGCCGGCGCCGGGACGCTGGGATTGCTCATACCGCCGTCGATCATCATGATCGTCTACGGCGTCAGCGCCAACGTGTCGATCGCCGAGTTGTTCATTGCGGGCGTGATTCCCGGCATCCTGCTCGCGTCGCTTTTTTCCGGCTACATCGTGGTATGGGCGTTGCTCAATCCCGGCAAGATTCCGATTGCCTCCGAGCGTACAACCTTTGCCCAGAAATTCCACGCGTCGCGCCATTTGATTCCAGTAGTTATCCTGATCGCAGTCGTGCTGGGCTCGATCTACGTCGGCGTAGCCACCGCCACGGAAGCCGCCGCATTTGGCGTAGTGGGCTCGCTTTGCCTGTCGGCGGTGCAGGGTTCCCTCAACCGCAAGACTTTCTTCGACAGTCTGATGGGCGCGACGCGGCTCTACTGCATGATCGCGCTGATCCTGTCCGGTGCCGCATTCCTGACCATCGCGATGGGCTACATCGGCCTGCCGCGGCATCTGGCCGAGTGGATCGGCTCGCAAGGGTTGGCACCCGTGTGGCTGATCGTCGCGCTGACACTCTTCTACATCGTGCTCGGCTGCTTTCTCGACGGCATCTCGATGGTGGTGCTGACGATGGGCGTGATCCTGCCGACGGTCGAGGCTGCGCACATCGACCTCCTCTGGTTCGGCATCTTCGTCGTGCTCGTCGTCGAGATGGCGCAGATCACGCCGCCAGTCGGCTTCAACCTCTTCGTGCTGCAGGGCATGACCAAGCGGCAGATCACCTGGATTGCGCGGCAGGCAATTCCCATGTTCCTGCTGATGTCCGTAGCCGTCGCGATGGTGTGGATCTGGCCGCAGCTCATCATGTGGCTACCTGCGCACATGAAACTGGGCGGCTGAATTCGAATGGCAACGCAAATGACAACGACGGGCGACGTGATCGTGAAAGACGCTTCGGACGCGCGACGTTATGCGGCCAAGGTCTGCACACCGTTCGCGGTGCTCGGGCTGCGCACGAATAGCACGGCGCTGACGGGCCTTTCGTTCCTGCCACTGGCCGAGCGAGCACAGGATCCGGTGGATCGAATCGCGGAGACGACCGCGCAGCAAATCGAGCGTTACGTGTCCGACCCCGGCTTTCGCTTCACGGTTCCCTTGGCGCCCGCCGGAACCCCTTTTCGGCAGCGCGTATGGACCGCATTGATGAAAATTCCGCGCGGTGAAACGTGGACCTATGGCGAAATGGCGCGCATCCTGGGCTCGGCGCCTCGCGCCATCGGCGGCGCCTGTGGCGCCAATCCCATCGCGCTCATCATTCCCTGCCATCGTATTATCGGTGCGCAAGGCGCACTGGGCGGCTTCATGAATGCGCAAAGCGGCGACCCCATCGCCATCAAGCGCTGGCTGCTGACGCACGAAGACCTTCGCCTCGGCGCCTGAAACGCAGGAGCCGGCTTCACACTCACAGCCATGGCGGACTCAGCAGACCTCATCGACCAGTTCTGCGACCGGCTCTGGCTGCAGGACGGATTGGCCGCAACGTCGCTGGCCAGCTATCGCCGAGACCTCAATGCCTGGGCGAAGTGGCTGGGGGCGCGAGGATTGCTGATGGCGGACCGTGCCGACGTCGAACGCTGGCTGGCCGACCAGTTCCGTACCAAAGCCAAGGCTACCTCCGTCGCGCGTCGCCTGTCCACACTGCGAAGGTTCTATCGATTGCAGATCGAGCGCGCCGCCGTGAGCGAGGATCCCACCGCACGCGTGCGCGCACCCAAGAAACCGCGGCAATTGCCCAAGCTCCTTTCCGAAGCGCAAGTGGAAGCGCTGTTGGCGTCACCCGCTACCGATTCCACGCTCGGCTTGCGTGACCGCGCGATGCTCGAGACGCTCTATGCCACCGGTTTGCGTGTCTCGGAACTGGTCGGCCTGCGCCTCACGCAAGTCTCGCTCGACGTCGGCGTCGTGCGGGTCACCGGGAAGGGCAGCAAGGAACGGCTGGTGCCGCTGGGCGACGAGGCCGTGGAGTGGCTGCAGCGCTACAACAAGGAAGCGCGCCCCACCCTGGCCGGCGACGGCACCAACCAGTGCGTGTTCCTGACCGCGCGGCAGACGCCGATGACTCGGCAGGCATTCTGGGCGCTCATTAAGCGCTATGCGCTCAAGGCATCCATTGCGCCGGCCGCTCTGTCCCCGCACGTATTGCGCCACGCGTTTGCGACGCATCTGCTGAACCACGGCGCCGACCTGCGCGTCGTGCAGTTGCTGTTGGGACATGCCGACATCACGACCACGACGATCTACACGCACGTCGCGCGGGAACGGTTGAAGCAATTGCACGCGGAACATCACCCGCGCGGATAAAAATTTCAGAGATTGCTGGGGTAGAATCAGCCCGCCCGATCACCGCACCCTGTTATCCGGTCCCGTCGAGTACCTCCCAAACACGCGCCATGCCTCCTCCCACCGCCACCGCCCGCCCCCTGGCCTCGATGCTCGCGCGATTTCGCCTCTGGCGCGCTAGAAGGAATCAGTTCGGGAATCGCTTCGGTAATCACTACGATGTCGAAACCGACGACAAGGGTCCGGCAACCAATGTGTCGCTGCATGACATCAAGTTCCGGTGCAACCTCTGCGGATCGCACAACAGCGCCGTGCTGGCGCGCCTGTCCCGCGAGGCGCCTTCGTGCCGCGGCTGTGGCTCGAACATGCGCTTCCGCGCCATGGCGCACCTGGTCGTCCGCGAAGTGCTCGGTCGCGACCAGTCCATGCCCGACGTCATGCGCTCGCGCGAAATCAAAGGGCTTGGACTCTCCGACGTGGCATCCTACGCGGTGCCGCTCGCGGACAAGTTCGACTACGAAAACACCTGGTACCACATGGCGCCGCAGCTCGACATCGCGAACGTGCCGCCGGAGCGCTTCGGACGCTACGATTTCGTCGTGGCGAGTGATGTCTTCGAGCATGTCGCGCCGCCGGTCTCGCGCGCATTCGCGAATGCCCGCAAACTGCTCAAGCCGTCAGGAAAATTCATCTTCACCGTGCCGTTCTCGCTGGCCGCGGACACCGTGGAACACTTTCCGGACCTGTACGACTGGTCGGTGCACGAACGCAATGGCATGTGGCAACTCGACAATATAACCGTCAACGGAGTACGGCAAACCTTTGACGATCTCATCTTCCACGGCGGCCCGGGCACCACGCTGGAGATGCGCCTTTTTTCCCGGGCTGCACTCGAACGCGAATTTGCGCGTGCAGGCTTCGCGCGCGTGCGCGTCGCCGACGAATCCTACCTGCCGTTCGGGATTCACTGGCCGGAGCAATTTTCCGTACCAATGGTTGCCTACGCGTCCTGACTCAAAGCACCAGTGCCGGAGAGGCTCCTAGCGCCTCCGCACGATCTCGACACCGACCTCCTTGACGCCAGGTAGCGGCGCGAGCTTGGCCACGCGCAGCTTGACTTCCGGCGCGCCAAATTCCGCCAGGACGATCTGTGCAACGGCTTCGGTAAATCGCTCCAGCAGAGGATGCGGATTGTCCCTCGCAAAGACTTTGATTCGCCCGACGATCGCCGCGTAATCTAGCGCGTCTTCGAGTTTTCCGGACGCAAACGGCTTGTCCGACGGCAACGTGATCTCGAGGTCAAGGCGAATGGTCTGCGCCAGATGCCGTTCCCACTCATAGACGCCGATGCGAGTCTCAAGCCGCAGATCGTTGATGATTATCCTGTTCATTATTCGCTGTCAGAATGCCGTATCGGTCAGGGATGCAATGCGTTTACTTCGCGATAACTCCGCATTGCCGTTGCGCTAGAATTGTCCACGATTCTAACAACCCAGGGCTTTTGTGATAGCTGCTGCACTGATCGTGATCGCCGCCTACCTCCTGGGATCGGTGTCGTTTGCCGTCGTGGTGAGCAAGGCCTTTGCGTTGCCCGACCCGCACGAATATGGTTCCGGCAACCCCGGTGCAACCAATGTGCTGCGCACCGGCAACAAGCTGGCAGCATTGTTGACTCTCGCCGGCGACGGCTTCAAGGGCTGGCTTGCCGTATTTCTCGCAGGCTGGGCCGGTGCCACGATGGGCACTCCCGACTGGGTGGTCCCCGCAGCGGCGCTGGCTGTTTTTCTCGGTCACCTGTATCCCGTGTTCCATCATTTCGCCGGTGGCAAAGGGGTATCGACCGCCGCCGGTATCGTCTACGCCTTGCACTGGCCGCTCGGACTGGCACTCATGGTGGTATGGATCACAATGGCCGTAGGCTTCAGGATCTCCTCTCTCGCCGCGCTTGCGGCTGCCGCACTCATGCCTCTGGGTGGATTCTATTTTTTCGGCAACTCCCCGACTGCCTGGGCGCTGGTGGCGATCGCCGCGCTTTTGTTTTGGCGACACAAAGTCAATATTCGGCAATTGATGGGTGGCAAGGAAAAGCCGATCGGAAGTTGAGGGTGGAAACTGAGGGTGGAAACTGAGGCGTTCACTCGGCGGCGGCCGCGCCAATTTTCAGGGGGCGGCCAGTGACGCGAGTTCCCAGCGGGGCTTGATCGAGAACGCGAAGTCGTCCGCGTGTGCCGTGGGGAGCCTGAGCGCGCCGACCAGCGCGATCATGGCGCCGTTGTCGGTGCAATAGGCGAGCTCGGGAAAAAACACCTTGCCGCCACGCGCTTGCGCTTCCGCAACGAGGCGAGTGCGCAACTCGCGATTAGCGCCTACACCCCCCGCAACCACCAGCGTTCGCAATCCGGTCGCTTCGAGCGCCGCGATGGCCTTGGAGGCGAGCACATCGACGATGGCTGCCTGGAACTCAGCGGCAATGTCGGCCTTACGCGACTCCGGCAACGTTTCCGGCGATGCGTCGCCCGCTTCGCGGCGCGCCAGCGTGAGTACCGCGGTCTTGAGGCCGGAAAAGCTAAAGTCGAGGTCGTCCGAGTGCTGCATCGGACGGGGAAGTCTCACGGCCCCCCGCCTCCCCTTTTCCGCCAATGCCGCCAGCGCGGGTCCGCCTGGATAAGGCAGTCCCAGAAGTTTCGCGGTCTTGTCGAAAGCCTCGCCGGCTGCGTCGTCCTGCGTGTCGCCGAGTAAACGGTAGCGGCCCACGCCAGTGACTTCGAACAGCTGGCTGTGGCCACCTGACACCAGCAGCGCCACGAAGGGAAAATCGGGTCGGGGATCGGATAGCAACGGGGACAGCAGGTGCCCTTCCAGGTGGTGGATGCCGATCGCTGGCTTGCCGAGCGCAAAGCCCAGCGCACAGGCAACACTTGCGCCGACCAATAGCGCGCCCGCGAGGCCCGGACCCCGCGTGTAGGCAATGCCGTCCACGCCATCCAACCCCAAGCCGGCGTCGGCCAAGACGCTTTGCGTCAAAGGCACCACGCGCCTGACGTGGTCGCGCGAGGCCAATTCCGGTACGACGCCGCCATACGCCTCATGCATCGCCACCTGCGAATGTAGCGCCTGCGCCAGCAGGCCCGATTCGGTGTCGTACAAGGCAACGCCGGTTTCGTCGCAGGAGGTTTCGATGCCCAGGACGCGCATTTGGAGGTCGAACAGTCAGGAAAAGTGAAATCATACAGGGGGTTGCAGGTTTTCCACCGATCGGCTATAGTGGCGGGCTACAGTTTTTCCCAACATCTCTCAACGAATCAAGGAATTTGCCACATGCCATCCGTCCGTGTCCGCGAAAACGAGCCCTTCGAGGCCGCGCTCCGTCGTTTCAAGCGCACCATCGAGAAGACGGGCCTGCTGACGGAACTGCGCGCCCGTGAGTTCTATGAAAAGCCGACGGCCGAGCGCAAGCGCAAGAAGGCCGCCGCCGTAAAGCGCCACTACAAGCGCATTCGCAGCCAGCAGCTACCGCCAAAGCTGTTCTAAGAATTCGTTCTCGTTGTTTGCGCAAGAGGGGCGATGCGATTCGCCCCTTTTTCATTTTCGTCGCCGACCCCACATAATAATTGCAGCCATGGCACTCAAAGCCCGCATTACCGAAGACATGAAGACCGCGATGCGCGCGAAGGACGCCGCGCGCCTGTCCACGATTCGCCTGTTGCTCGCAGCGATCAAGCAACGCGAGGTCGACGAGCGACGCGAAATGGCGGACACCGACGTGGCCACGATCATCGACAAGATGGTCAAGCAGCGACGAGATTCGATTACGCAGTTCGAGGCCGGCAAGCGGCAGGACCTGGCCGACCTGGAAAAGACCGAAGTGACGATATTGCAGGCGTACATGCCGCAACCATTGAGCGACGCGGCGATCGACGCGGCGATCGCGGCGGCAATTGCCGCGGTAATGGCAAAAGAGGGCGCGACCGGTCCGTCCGGCATGGGCAAGGTCATGGCGGAACTGAAGCCGAAGCTCGCCGGGCGCGCGGACATGACCGCGGTGTCGGCCAAGGTAAAGGCCCGGCTCGTTTAGGCCAACCTCGCATAACGCCATCGTCCCCGTGAGAGCAGGGACGACATCCAGAAAGTTGAGCGCGACCTCTCTATAATCGCCTGATGATTCCTACCGATTTCATCCAGACGCTTTTGTCCCGCGTGGACATCGTCGAGGTGATCGACCGCTACGTCCCGCTGAAGAAAGCCGGCGCCAATTACGTCGCCTGCTGCCCGTTTCACAGCGAAAAGACGCCGTCGTTTTCGGTCAGCCCGGGCAAGCAGTTCTATCATTGCTTCGGCTGCGGCGCGCATGGAACGGCGGTCGGCTTCCTGATGGAATACGGCGGCAAGGCTTTTCCCGATGCGGTGGAGGAACTGGCGCGTGACGCCGGGCTGACGGTGCCGCGTAGCGAGCGCCCGGGTGAGCAGGAGAAGCGCGCCGAGGCCCAGGACTTGAATGAAATCTTGCTCTCCGCGGCCAAGTTCTACCGCTCGCAACTGAAGGACGCACCACGCGCCATCGATTATCTTAAGAGTCGCGGACTCACCGGCGAAGTGGCGGCACGTTTCGGCATCGGCTATGCGCCCGACGCCTGGCAGAGCCTCGAAGCGGTGTTTCCGAAATACGACGCGCCAGAGCTGGATGCCGCAGGCCTGGTCATCAACGGTGACGGCGGCAAGCGCTATGACCGATTCCGGGATCGCGTGATGTTTCCCATCCACGACAGCCGGGGCCGGGTGATCGGATTTGGGGGCCGCGTGATGGGCGCGGGCGAACCCAAGTATCTCAATTCACCGGAAACGCCGGTCTTCTCGAAGGGCCGCGAGCTCTATGGCCTTTATCTCGCCCGCAACGCCATCCGCGATGCCGGACGCGTCGTGGTGGTCGAAGGCTACATGGATGTGGTGGCGCTCGCGCAACATGGTGTCGAGTATGCCGTGGCCACGCTCGGTACCGCGACGACGCCTACCCACGTCCAGAAGCTTTTCCGGCTGACCGACACCGTCGCGTTCTGCTTTGACGGCGACAATGCCGGGCGCAAGGCAGCCTGGCGCGCGCTGGAAAATACGTTGCCCGTGCTCACGGATGGCAAGAACGCGGTATTCCTGTTCTTGCCCGATGGCGAGGATCCAGACGATTTCGTGCGCAAGCGCGGACGGGCGGCATTCGAGCAGGCCGTCGAGTCGGCCGTTCCCCTGTCGGAGTTCCTGCTTGCGGACCTGGCCACGCGGCATCCGCCCACATCCGCCGAAGGTCGTGCTGCACTGGTCACCGCCGCTCGCCCGCATCTGGCGGCAATCAACGCGCCGGTGCTGGCGACGCTCCTGCGCCGGCGCCTGTCCGAATTGTCCGGGATTCCGGAGCCTGAATTGCGTGACCTGCTCAGTCTGGCACCGCCGCCCGGACACCCCGCCGGTTCCCCGCGCGCCGGACGTGAGGATGACCGTCGCGAAACCCGCACGGCTCCCCGGGGTGCCAGCTTCCGGGCCAATGTGAGGCGTCCGCCTTCGCTCGCGCGGGAATTGATCCAGGGCCTCCTGCTCAGCCCAAGCCTCGTCCGGTCGCTCGAATTCCCCCGACCGGATGACGGCACACCGGATTGCATGGCGCTGGTCGCGTTGGTCGACCATTGCGCGACGGCGGAAGGGGAACTCACGTCGGCCGGCATCCTCCAACATTTTGTGGACTCACCTCACGAAGCGCTGCTGGCCAGCGTGCTTGCAATGGCCGAAGACCATGCCTTGACCAGTGAACTTGCGGAAGCGCAGGTCCGCGAGGGACTGGAAAGCTGGTGGCAGCAGGCACGGCGCAGCGGCTCGTCCGCCCCGGCACCCGCAGTGGGCGGGCAGACGCCCGAGGAGATCAAGCGGTTGACCCAGCTCGACTTTGTGCGGCGGGCGGCGGGCGCCCAGGGGCCAATTTCCAAACCGTCCGAAGATGGGTTCCAGGACAACCACTGACGCCTGAGGAAGCGGTGTTGCGCGTGATATAATTTGAGGTTTTCCCGACTCGGCCCCATGTGCGTGGGGAAGCGAGATGCGGGAACCGCGAACGGCCAATTTGGCCGTCAGTGAACGGTTGGTCGACAATGCGCCCATTTTGCCGTTTGCGCCCCGCTAAAAAGCATTTCCATCAAGGATGACCATGGCCAAGAAGCCCGCGAAGCCCACCCGCAAAGCACCCGCCAAGTCGAAGGTGAAGCCAAAATCGAAACCGCGGGCGGCCAAGCCCGCCGCAGGCAAGGCCACCAAGAAGCCCAAGCCGGCGTCCAAGCGGCCGGCAAAGCCTGCTTCCCGCAAGTCCGCGAAGCCCGCCGCCAGGAAGGCCGGGCAATCGGCCAGTCGCAAGGCCGCGCCCAAGAAGCCGGTGCGCAAACCGATCGCCAAGAAAGCCGCGCCAAAAGCCAAAATCAAGGCAAAAGTTGGTGCCAAAGTCGGCCACAAGGCCCTCCCCAAGGCGAAGCCAACCAAGGTCGCGCCCAAGGTAAAGCTCGCCGCCAAGTTGCTGCCCAAGGTCAACGCTGCCGCGAAGGTAGTCGCACTGAAGCCCGCCATCCCCGCCAAAGGTACGGGCAAGGTGCTGCCGGCGGCTAAAGGAACGGCTGCCGCGGTGCTCAAGGGAACTCCCGTCGCCACAGGTAAAGGCAAGCCGGTCGCCGCCGGGCAGGGCAAGCCGGTCGCCGCCGGGCAGGGCAAGCCGGTCGCCGCCGGGCAGGGCAAGCCGGTCGCCGCCGGGCAGGGTAAGCCGGTCGCCACCGGAAAAGGTGCGCAAGCTGCCGCCGGCAATGGCGCGGCAGCGGCCGGGCACAAGCCCACGCCGGGCGAAATTGCCGCCAAGCTTGCCGGCAAGCGCGCGGAAGATGCCGCAACGCGCAAAGGCAAGAACGGCCGCCACGCCGAAATTGCGCCGCGTGTACTGACGCCGGCCGACGTCGAAGCCCGCAAGCGTCGCTTGAAGACGTTGATCGTGCTCGGCAAGGAACGCGGCTACCTGACCTACGCTGAAATCAACGACCACCTCCCGGACGACATCCTGGATGCCGAGCAGATCGAAGGCGTCATCTCGATGATCGGCGACATGGGCATCCTGGTTTACGACGAGGCCCCCGACGCCGAAACCCTGCTGATGTCCGAAACGCCGGCCACCGTGCCTGCGGAAGACGTCGAGGAAGAAGCCGAAGCTGCCGCATCGACGCTCGATTCCGAGTTCGGCCGCACCACCGACCCTGTCCGCATGTACATGCGCGAAATGGGTTCGGTAGAGCTGCTTACGCGTGAAGGCGAAATCGAAATCGCCAAGCGGATCGAAGAAGGCCTGAAGCACATGGTGATGGCGATCTCGGCCTGCCCGATGACCGTGCACC
>JBDTPJ010000036.1:0-30557 GCA_039932755.1 Betaproteobacteria bacterium | reverse complement strand
CCTGCGCAAGCCGATGCTGCAATAGAAATGGCGGGGCGGCGGCCCCCTTGGTTCCACTGCGGGGCGGCGGCCCCGTTGGTTCTACCTCAGCACGGATCGTAGTGCAGGTAGCCCAGCAGCACGCCATTGCGGCCGATCACCCGTTCCAGCTTGCCGCATCTGACCATCGGTGACGACTCGCGTGCCGGATAGAACAGCGGATTGCCCGCGCCAGCCAGCGGTGGATCGGCGGGATTCACCGCCGCCAATTTGAGTGTCCCTTTACCCGATAATTCAGTTTCGCAATCGATAGCCTTGCCAGTCGCCTGCATCATGCGAACCGTGGCCAGGCCGTTGCCCGCCGGACCCGCCTTGGCGATTGATCGCGTATTCGCGTCATCGCTGCCGAGGCACAGGTTGATCGCGGGCAGCATGTCCGGCAGCGCGCGGGCCCAGTCTTCCGGCGATTTTTTCGTGGCGTCGGCCACCGGCGAGATCTTTACGTCATAGCCGGCGAGCACGGTGCAGCAGCCTGTCATCGCCTCCCCGGTCTTGAGCGACAGCATGGCGCGCCACGGCAGCGGAGGCCCGTCCGCCATGGTCGAGCGGCAGGCTTCTTCGCGCAACGTGACGACGAGCGTTTCCCGAGGCAGATGGGTCGAATCGCCACGCCACACGATTGCCGCGGGCGTGATAAACATGAAGGCCTGCGGCGCGCCGCGAAAGATCACTTCGCGATTGCCCTTGGTGGCCAGGCGATTGAACAACGCGGTCGTGCGGCTGGCCTCCAGTTGCCAGAAGGGTTCCTCCCCGCGGCACAGCGCGCCCTGCACGACAACCGCTTGCTCCGCGGCGACGCCGGACGCCGCGAGCAGCGTCAATGCCGCGACCATGATGCCCGAACCGATTCGTGCCATGCCGTGCTCCTGGCGTTCGCGGGAACAACCACCCGCAGGACGCAGCCATGATAGCGCGGCTCCCGGAACGTGGCAGGCGTCAGGGTTCGCTGAAGACGCTCATTATTCCCTCAGGCACGTAGGATTCCGGTTTCCAGCCGCCACCGATCGACTTCGCGAAATCGACGATCGACAACCGCGCATCGCGTGCCGCCGCGATGCGCAGCGTTTCCGCCGCCAGCAGCGTCCGTTGCGCATCGAGCACTTCGAGGAAGGACGTGCGGCCGGCGTTATAGCGCAGGTTGGCCATTTCGAGGGCGATGGACAGGTCGTTGCGCCGGTCCGTCTCGGCGGCCAGCGCATCGCGGGCCGACCGGTTGCCGACGAGAGCGTCATGCACTTCGCGGAAAGCGTTCTGCACGGTCTGCAGGTATTCGATGGCCGCGCGATCGTTATTGGCCTTGGCAAAGGCGACCTGCGCCTCGATCGACTTCAGCGCCAGCAGCGGCTGCACCAACCCGAAGCCGATGCTCCAGATCCCCGCCGGTGACGTGAACAGGTTGCCGACCTTCGCGGCATCGGTACCGAAATTGCCGGTGAGCCCAAGGCTCGGGAAGTAGTCGGCGCGCGCCTGCTGGATGCGCAGGTCCGATGCAGCGAGCAGTACCTCGGAGCGCTGGATGTCCGGCCGCCGTTCGAGCAATCCGCTGGGAAGCCCGGCCGGCAGCGTCGGCACCTCGGTGGCCGCTTCAAGCGAATTGCCTCGTGCGATCGCAGGTTCGAACACCGCGCGCGGCGAGCGCCCGGTCAGCGTCGCGAGCGCGGATTCAAGTTGTCCGATTGCCAGCTTCGCGCGGGCGATGTCGGCGACCACGGCGGAGCGCTCGGCCTGCGACTGCTTGAAGTCGTAGTCGCCGATCAGTCCCGCATCGTACCGGTCGCGCTGCAGCTGCACGGCCTCGGTGCGCGACTTCAGCGTGTCTTGAAGCACGACCAGCGCAGCATCCGCGGCGCGCAGCCGGAAGTAGGCGTAGGCCACGTCGGAGGCGACCGTGATGCGAACGGTCTGCTGGTAGTAGCGCGACGCCGCGAGGTCGTTGGCCGCCGCCAATGCGCCGCTGCGGTACTTCCCCCAGACGTCGAGCTCGTAGGAAACGGAGAGTCCGACATTGAAGTCGTTGCTGATGACCTGCGTGCCCGAAGGCAGTGGCGGCGACGTCACTGACGAAATGCGATTGCGGCCGGCGTTGACGTTGAGATTGATGTCAGGCGCCAGGTTTGACTGCGCGAGCAGCACGTTCGCCCGCGCGGCCTCGATGCGCGCCATCGCGATCTTGATATCGAAGTTGTTGGCCAGCGCCTCGGCCACGAGCTGGTCCAGCACCGGATCGTTGAACAGCGTCCAGTAATTTTCCAGCGCAGCGTTCTGCGCGGGCGTGGTCGAGCCTGGAGGCATGTCGATTTTCGGCGGCAGCGGCTGCGTGACGGCGCAGCCCCCCAGAAACGTTGCCACCACGATGACGGCGATGAGGTTGGCGACGCGAAGTTGGGTCTTAAACATGGCTTCCTCCCGGCACGGTTCCCGGAGGATGTTCTGCGACAATTCGTTGCCGTTGCGCCTCATGCGCCTGGTCGAGTTCATCGAAGATTTCCTGGGTAGAGCGCTTCTCGACCACGTGCCGGTCGAAGATCACCTTGAAGAACAGCGGCACGAAGAAGATGGCGAGGAACGTCGCCGCCAGCATGCCGCCGGTGACGCCGGTGCCGACCGAGTGGCGTGCGCCTGCGCCTGCACCTGTGGAAAGTGCCAACGGCAGTACGCCGAAGATGAACGCCAGCGACGTCATCAGGATCGGGCGGAAGCGCAACCGCGCGCCTTCGACGGCGGAAGCCGAGGGTGACAGGCCTTCCTCGTGCTTATTGAGTGCGAATTCCACGATAAGAATGGCGTTCTTGGCCGCGAGACCCAGCAACGTGACCAAACCGATCTGGAAGTACACGTCGCTCGTCAGGTGGCGCGCCCATACCGCAACCAGCGCGCCAAACGTGCCGAACGGCAATGCCAACAGCACCGCGAGCGGCAACGACCAGCGCTCGTATTGCGCGGACAGAATCAGGAACACCATGATCACCGCGAGGCTCAACGCAAAGGTGGATGCGCCGCCCGACTTCTTTTCCTGGTACGACGATCCGCCCCAGTCGTAGCTGAAGTCGGCGGGCAACACTTCGCGCGCAATCTCTTCGACGCGGGCAATCGCCTGGCCCGAGCTGAACCCGGGTGCCGCCTGCCCGATGATCTTCACTGCGGGCAGATTATTGAAGCGGTCCAGCGAGTCCGGTCCTGACGTATAGGAAATGGTGACCAGCGACGACAGCGGAATCATGTCGCCGGTCTTGGAACGCACATAGATGCCGGCAATGTCCTCGGGCTTCTTGCGGAACTGCTGCTCGGCCGACATCAACACCTGCCACGTGCGGCCGTATTTGTTGAAGTCATTGACGTAATAGGTGCCCATGGTCGCCGACAGCGCGGCAAAGATGTCGCCAATCGGCACGCCGACCTTCTTGGCCTTGTCGCGATCGACATCGACGAAGAGCTGCGGCACGGCAGCGTGCCAGAGCGTCTGCGCACCGCCCAACTGCTTGTCCGCATTGGCTCGTGCAAGGAACACATCCTTCACTTCGTTCAATCGCTTGGAGCCGCCGTCGCCACGATTCTGGATGTAGAACTCGTAGCCGCCGGTCGTGCCAAGGCCGAAGATCGGTGGCGGATTGAAGGCCAGTACGAGCGCCTCCTTAATGTGGCCGGTTTTGGCATAGAGCTCGCCGACCAACTGTTGCGCGGTGACCTTGCGATCGTCCCAGGGCTTTTGCGTCACGAACAGCGTGGCCGCGTTGTTGCGGAAGCCGCCGCCGATGAAATCGAAGCCGGTGAAGGCGACGACGTCCTGGTTGTTCGGATTGCTGCGGATGGCCGCTTCAACTTGATCCACCACCTTTTGCGTACGCTCGAGCGTCGCGCCGTCGGGGAGGATCACCGCGGAAATATAGAAACCTTGGTCTTCATCCGGCACGAGGCTGCCCGGCGTGACGCGCCACATCAGCACGGCGCCGACGACCATCAACGCGAACAAGCTGAGGCCGATGACGCCGCGGCGGATCAGCCAGGCCACGCCGTGCGTGTAGCGATTGACGATTTGGTCGAAGGTGCGGTTGAACCACGCAAAAAAACCACGCGGGGCCACGTGCGGCTTGAGAATCAGCGCGCACAACGCCGGCGATAGCGACAGCGCGACAAGGCCCGAGATCACCACGGAAATGGAAATGGTCACGGCGAACTGGCGATAGAGCTCGCCGGTCAGGCCGCCGAGGAAGGCAATCGGAACGAATACCGCGACCAGCGTCAGCACAATCGCGATGATCGGTCCGGTCACCTGCTCCATGGCCTTGATCGCGGCATCCCGCGGCGAAATCCCTTCCTCGCGCATGATGCGCTCGACGTTCTCCAGCACCACGATCGCATCATCGACGACGATGCCGATGGAAAGCACCATCGCAAACAAGGTCAGCGTGTTGATGGAATAGCCGAGCATCGAGATGCCGGCAAACGTGCCGATCAGCGCCACCGGCACGGCCGCAAACGGAATGATCGCCGCGCGCCAGCTCTGCAGGAACAGGTAGACCACCAGGAACACGAGCAACATGGCTTCGCACAGCGTGATCAGCACCTCGCGAATCGACACTTCGACAAAGCGCGTGGTATCGAATGCGACCTGATACTTGAGTCCCTCCGGAAAGCGCTCCGACAGCGAGGCCAGCAGCTTGTTCGACGCCTTGGCGACTTCGAGTGCGTTGGCGCCTGGCGCCAGGAAGATGCCGATCAGCGTGGACGGCTGTCCGTTATAGCGACCATTGAACTCGTAGTCTTTCGCACCCAGCTCGACCCGCGCCACATCGACCAGGCGAATGGCCGACCCGTCGGTGTTGGCGCGGACGATGATCTGCTCGAATTCCTTGGGATCGGCCAGCCGGCCCTTGGTGGTGACCGTATAGACCAGGTCCTGGCCGCGGCCGATGGGCGATTGGCCGATCTTGCCTGCGGCGAATTGTGCGTTCTGGTCGTTGACCGCGGCGATCACGTCGCCAGGCGTGAGCTTCAGCTGTGCCAAGCGGTCCGGCTTGAGCCAGATGCGCATCGCATAGTCCTTGGCGCCGAAGATCTGCACGTTGGTGGTGCCGGGCAGGCGCTTGATCTCGTCCAGCACGTTCAGCGTCACGTAGTTGGAGGTGAACAGGTCGTTGTAGCGGCCATCCGGAGAATAGAACGCGACGACTTGCAGGAACGACGAGCTGCCGCGCTCGACGGTCACGCCCTGGCGGCGCACTTCCTCGGGCAGCCGGGGTTCGACCTGCTTCACCCGGTTGTTGACGTTGACCGCGGCGATGTCGATGTCGGTGCCGATCTCGAACGTCACCTGGATCTGCACGATGCCGTTCGACGCGGAGTTGGAGCTCATGTACATCATGCCGGGGATGCCGTTGATGGCATTCTCGAGCGGCGCGGCGACGGTGCGCTCGACCACTTCAGCCGATGCGCCCGGATAAATTGCCTGCACGGTAACCACCGGCGGCGCGATTTCCGGATATTGCGCAACGGGCAGCGTCCGGATTGCAGCAAGGCCCGCAATGATCAGGAAGATCGATATGACCGCCGCAAAAATCGGCCGGTCGATGAAGAAACGCGAGAGCATGGTGGGGTTCGCCTTCGCCTGGATTAGGACTTGGATGCGGCCGGAGCGGCAGGCGCCCCTGGGGCAGTTGCAGGTGCAGCGGGGGCGCCGGCGGCAGGCGCCGCGCCGCCCAACTTGATGAGTGCGCCCGGACGCAGCTTGGACACGCCGTCGGTGATGACCTTGTCACCCGCCTTCAAGCCGCTTTCGATGATCCACAGGTTGACATTGTCCTGGCTGACCCACTGGCCCACGGTGACCGGGCGCACGGCGGCGATGTCCTTGCCGTCCTTGTCCTTGTCGGCGATGTAGACGAACTTGCCCTGGGCTCCGTCGAGCACGGCCACTTGCGGCACGGCCAGCGCGTTGTTGCGCACGGCGCCATCCAAGGTGACGCGCACGAACTGGCCGGGCTTCAGCACGCTGTCCGCATTCGGTAATTCGGCGCGCATCTCGAACGTGCCGGTGGACGGATTGATCCGCGTGTCGGCGAAATTGATGCGACCCTTGCGCGGGATCACCGTACCGTCTGACAATTTGACGGTGACATTGAACGCGTTGTCCTTGGGCAGCGTCAGGCGGCCCTCGCTCACGGCCTTGTTGAGCGTCAGCTGCTCGTTCTCGGAAATGGAGAACGGCACCCAGATCGGGTTCGCCTGAGAGATCGACGTCAGCAGCGTGTCGTTGGCGGTGACCAGGCTGCCTTCGGATTTCGGTGCGCGGCTGGACAGGCCGCTGATCGGCGCGACAACGCGGGTGTAGCCCAGGCTCAGCTTGACCTCGTCCAACTTGGCCTGCGCCGCTTTCACGGATGCAGCGGCCAGTTCCGCATTGGATTGGGCGTCGTCGGCTTCCTTCTGGCCGACCGCGCGCTTTTCCGCGAGCGGCTTCAACCGCGCCACTTCACGGTCGGATTGCGCCTTGGCGGCCAGCGCACGAGCCACGTCTGCTTCAAGCGCGGCGGCCTGCGCCGCGAGCGGCTTGGGATCGATGACGAAGAGCACCTGCCCGGCGCGGACCGGTGCGCCTTCCTGGAAGAGCTTCTGTTCCAGAATGCCGGTCACGCGGGCGCGAACTTCGACCTCCTTGGAGCCCGCCGTCTGTCCCACGTATTCGTAGCTGACGGGCAGGTTGCGCGGTGCGACGGTGACTGTATTCACTTCGCCGGGAGGAAAGCTCGGGAATCCGCCTTGCTGTTGCTGGCCGCAGCCGGCAATGACGAGCGTCAGGGTAGTGAAGGCCGCGAGGGGCAGGAAGTGGCGGGCAATACGACTGGCGGGGACGAGCATGGATGACTCCGAACTTGATTTGCAGCAAGGCTGCTGCAGAAAGGACTTGCCAAGAAGGCGAAGATTACATACATTCACGGATGTTTGTAAAGTAGTCGAAACGAGATTTCGTCAAAAATGGCACGAAAAACCAAAATGGAGGCTCTGGAAACGCGCGAGCGGCTGTTGGACGCCGCGCAATGCGTTTTCCGGCAACGCGGCGTCACGCGCACCTCCCTGGCCGAGATCGCCACCGCAGCCGGCGTGACGCGGGGCGCCGTCTATTGGCATTTCAAGGATAAGGCAGCGCTGTTTCGTGCCATGTGCGACCGCGCCACGCTGCCGCTCGACGAGCTGTTTGAACGCGCCAGCATGACGGCAACGACCGATCCGATGGCAACCCTGCGCGATCTTTGCGTCGGCGCGCTGCAACGGCTGGCAGTGGATGCGCGTACGCAGGTGGTGTTCGAAGTGATTTTCCACAAGACGGAATTGGTCGACGAACTGGCGGGGATTGCCACATCGCATCAGAACGAACGATGCCAGTGCCTGAGCCAGATCGAGTCGATCATCCGGCGTTGCGCCGAGGTGGGCGAACTCCCGGCGGGAATCGATGCGTCCCTCGCCGCGCAGGGACTCAATGCCCTGATGGTCGGCATCATGCACGAATGGGTGCTCGACCGGACCGCCTACGATCTTGCGGAGGCCGCGCCCGCGCTGATCGATTCATTCCTGGCGGGATTGGCGGCGCGTCCGCCCTTGCGACCGCCGCGCGCCATGCCGCGGGTTCAGGCCAAGACGACTTTCGCCTGACGAACGGCGGCCGCCTTCAGTTGCCGAATCCGTATTTGCCGCACCGGCACGCGCCGCGCGGGAATCCCCTCCACGTTTCGCCATAGCTGCAGCTAGTGGGCTAAGATGCCCTTCGCGCAGCACGCCCGAACCGCCCGCGACAAGAAAATGGCGGCGAGCGTGCGCGGCGGGGAGAAGCGATGGAGGAGAAGCTCGACACGTTTCCCAAACTTCTGCTGCACCATGCGACGGTGCGGCCGCTGCATCCGGCTACGCGCGAAAAAGACCTCGGGATATGGCAGACGTGGACCTGGGCGGAAGTTGCGGCGGAAGTTCGCGCGCTGGCTTGCGGTCTCGCCGCACAGGGATTCAAGCGGGGCATGCACCTGGCCATCATCGGCGACAACCGGCCCCGTCTGTACTGGGCGATGTGCGCGGCGCAGGTATTGGGTGGCATCCCCGTACCTATGTACCAGGACGCACCCGCGGCCGATCTCGTATTCGTGCTCAATGACGCGGAAATCGCTTTCGCGCTGGTGGAGGACCAGGAGCAGGTCGACAAGCTCCTGGAGGCGAAGCCGCAGGTGGCCACGCTTGCGCACATTTACTTCGACAATCCTCGTGGTCTGCGCAATTACGAGCAGGTCGTCAGCTTCGACAGCCTGCAGGAAACCGGACGCGCTTACGACACCGCGCACCCGGAGTTCTATGCGGCGGAAATCGCCAAGGGCCGGTCCGACGACGTCGCGATCATGCTCTACACCTCGGGGACCACGGGCAAGCCCAAGGGCGTTTGCCAGACCCATGCAGCATTGATCGCCGCCGCTCGCGGTGGCATCGAATTCGACCACCTCACGGCCGACGAAAACATCCTCTCCTACCTGCCGATGGCCTGGGTGGGAGACAACCTCTTCTCCTACGCGCAGGCGCTGGTCGCGGGCTTCACGATCAACTGTCCGGAATCCGGCGATACGGTGATGACCGATCTGCGGGAAATCGGCCCGACCTATTACTTCGCGCCGCCACGGGTCTTCGAGAATCTTCTGACGCAGGTGATGATCCGCATGGAGGACGCAAGCTTCATCAAGCGCTTTGTCTTTCATCACTTCATGGCGGTCGCGAAGACGTACGGGGCGCAGATCCTGGATGGCGGGACGGTGCCACTGCGGGCAAGGCTGCAATATGCGCTCGGCAACCTCCTTGTCTATGCGCCGCTGCGCAATGTTCTGGGCTTGAGCCGGGTCCGCGTTGCGTACACGGCCGGCGCGGCGATCGGGCCGGACCTGTTTCGCTTCTATCGCTCGATCGGCATCAATCTCAAGCAGTTCTACGGTTCGACGGAGACCTGCGCGTATGTCTGCATGCAACCCGATGGCGGAGTCAAGCTGGATACTGTTGGCCTTCCGGCCCCGAATGTCGAAGTGAAGGTCGCCGCCAACGGCGAGGTCATGGTGCGCGGGCCGATGTTGTTCAAGGAGTACTACAAGCGACCCGACGCTACCGCGGAAGCAATCGACGCGGAGGGCTTTTTCCATACGGGTGACGCGGGACTCTTCGACAATGGCGGGCACTTGAAGATCATCGATCGCGCCAAGGATGTCGGCCAGCTCGTCAACGGCGCAATGTTTGCACCTAATTACCTCGAGAACAAACTCAAGTTCTTTCCGCACATCAAGGAGGCGGTGGCGTTCGGCAATGGCCGCGACCATGTATGCGCGTTCATCAACATCGACCTGGGCTCCGTGGGTAACTGGGCCGAGCGTCGCGGCCTGGCCTATTCCGGCTATACCGACCTCGCGCAAAAACCCGAAGTCGTCGCATTGATCAGGGAATGCATCGAAACGGTCAATGCCGAGCTGGCCGTCGAGGTGGGACTGGGGGCCTCGCAGATCCGGCGCTTCCTGGTGCTGCACAAGGAGCTCGATCCGGACGACGACGAGTTGACCCGCACGCGCAAGGTGCGGCGCGGTTTCGTGGGCGAGAAATATGCGGTGCTGATCGATGCACTGTACAGCGACAGGACGGTGCAGCACATCGAGACCCTGGTGCGCTTGGAGGACGGTCGAACCAGCCTGGTGGCGGCCGATCTCAGGATCGAGGATGCGCGGACGCAGCCCGTGCTGGCGGGCAAGGCAGCGTGAGGCAAGATGAGGCAAAGTGAGACGCCGTTGCAATCCACGACGAGCAGCGAACGCAACGTCGGCGATGTGATGCTTAAGCTGGACAATATTTCGCTGGCCTTTGGCGGGGTGAAGGCGCTCACCGACATCAGCTTCGATGTGCGCGAGCGCGAGATTCGCGCAATCATCGGGCCCAATGGCGCGGGCAAGAGCTCGATGCTAAACGTCATCAACGGCGTCTACCGGCCGCAACACGGGACCATCGCGTTTCGCGGCAGCGTGCGCCACGACATGAACACGCACGATGCAGCCGCACATGGCATCGCACGCACTTTCCAGAACATCGCGTTGTTCCGTGGCATGAGCGTGCTGGACAACATCATGACCGGACGCAACCTCAAAATGAAGGCGAATTTCCTGGAACAGGCGATCTGGTACGGCCGCGCGCGGCGCGAGGAATTCGCCAATCGCCTGAAGGTCGAGGAGGTGATCGACTTTCTCGAGATCCAGCACATTCGCAAGACGCCGGTCGGCCGCCTGCCCTATGGACTGCAAAAGCGCGTCGAGCTTGCGCGAGCGCTTGCCGCCGAGCCGTCGCTACTGCTCCTCGATGAGCCGATGGCGGGAATGAACGTCGAAGAAAAGCAGGACATGTGCCGCTTTATCCTGGACGTCAACGAGCAATATGGCACCACGATCGTCCTGATCGAACACGACATGGGCGTGGTCATGGACATTTCGGACCGCGTCGTCGTGCTCGACTATGGCAAGAAAATCGGCGATGGTTCACCCGATGAGATTCGCAGCAATCAGGCGGTGATCGACGCCTATCTCGGCGTGGCGCATTAACCGCCGCCATGTCATTTTTCCTCGAAGTCCTCATCGGTGGCTTGCTCTCGGGGGTGATGTATTCGCTCGTCGCGCTTGGCTTTGTGCTCATCTACAAGGCCTCTGGCGTGTTCAACTTCGCGCAGGGCGCGATGGTGTTCTTCGCGGCGCTGACCTTTGTCGGGTTGCTGGAAAAGGGCCTTCCCTTCTGGCTGGCACTGCCAGCGACGCTTGTGGTGATGGTCGTCCTTGCGCTGGTCATCGAGCGCGTGGTCCTGCGTCCGCTGGTCAACCAGCCGCAGATCACCCTGTTCATGGCCACCATCGGACTCGCATTCTTCATCGAGGGCCTGGCACAGCTCATCTGGGGTGCCAACGTGCGCGGCCTCGATTTGGGACTGCAGGACGAGCCGCTGCAATGGGTGTCCGACCAGTGGGGAATGAGCATCTCGAAATTTGATCTCGCCGCGGCGGGCGTGGCCGCAGTGCTCGTGACGTCGCTGGCATTGTTCTTCAACCGCACGCGTATCGGCCGTGCATTGCGCGCCGTGGCTGACGACCATCAGGCGGCGCTGGCCGTCGGCATTCCGCTGCAGCAGATCTGGGCCATCGTATGGGCGGTCGCGGGCGCGGTCGCGCTCGTGGCGGGATTGCTGTGGGGTGCTCGCAATGGCGTGCAGTTTGCATTGACGTTCGTGGCGCTGAAGGCGCTGCCGGTGCTGATCCTGGGTGGATTTGAGTCGATTCCCGGCGCCATCGTGGGCGGACTCATCATCGGGGCCACGGAAAAACTGGCCGAGGTCTACCTGGGACCTTTTGTCGGCGGCGGCATCGAAGGTTGGTTTCCCTATGTGCTCGCGCTGGCGTTCCTCCTCATTCGTCCCGAGGGTCTCTTCGGCGAGAAAATTATCAGGCGGATCTGAGCGAATACATCCATGTTCTACCGCGAAGCCGGCCAGTTCAAGCCAACCTACGACGCCGATTCGGCGATCTTTCCGATTCGCCAGGATCGCATCGCCATGCTCATCATCCTCGGCATCGCCTATGTCGCGATTCCGCTATTCGCCTCGCCCTATATCTTCTCGGCGATCATGATTCCCTTCCTGATCGGTACTCTGGCTGCGATTGGCCTCAACATCCTCACCGGCTATTGCGGCCAGTTGTCGCTGGGAACGGCGGCGTTCATGGCCGTCGGTGCCTTCGCGTCCTACAACTTCATGTTGCGCGTACCGGGGATGCCGATCCTGCTCGCGTTTGCCGGCGGCGGGTTGATGGCGGCCGGCGTGGGCATATTGTTCGGCCTGCCGAGCCTGCGCATTCGTGGGTTCTACCTCGCCGTGGCAACGCTGGCCGCGCAGTTCTTTATCCTCTGGTTCCTGTCCAAGGTGGGCTGGGTATCGAACTACAGCTCGTCGGGGGTGATCACCGCGCAGAAGATCGTCATCCTGGGCTACGCGTTCGATACGCCTCCAGCGAAATATCTCCTGGTGCTGTCGATCGTGGTCGTCATGGCGCTCGCCGCGAAGAACATGGCCCGCGGCAACGTCGGGCGCTCATGGATGGCGGTGCGAGACATGGACGTCGCCGCCGAGGTGATCGGCATCCGGCTGATGCGCGCCAAGCTCCTGGCCTTCGCCGTGAGTTCGTTCTACTGTGGTGTCGCGGGCGCGCTCTTCGCGTATGCTTTTTTGGGAACCGTGGAACCGGAGGCCTACAGCCTGGACCTCTCGTTCCGGATCCTGTTCATGGTGATTATCGGCGGCGTGGGCACCGTCCTGGGATCGTTCCTTGGCGCAGCGTTTGTGACGCTGCTGCCGGTCCTGCTGAGCGTCAGCGTGCGTTTTTTGGACAGCAGCATCGGCCTGCACATCCCGGAAAGCGCAATCTCCAATCTCGAACTGATGGTCTTCGGAGGCCTTATCATCTTCTTTCTGATCGTGGAGCCGCACGGGCTCGCCAGGCTTTGGCAGATCGGGAAGGAAAAACTCAGACTTTGGCCCTTTCCGCATTAACTTGAGTTTGCAGCATCCCCGCGGCAAACGCCTGCGATCCATGCAGAGGTTCCCCGGGGGAGGTACCATTCAGGCTGATCGGAGGCCGCCCTTTCGTGCATCGTGCGGGCGGCCGGCAAAATCCGGCGGTTTCGTAGTTCCATCTGGAGGAGTAGCGATATGAAGGCAATCAAGGCGGCGCTTCTCGGCGCCGCGCTGTTCGCCGCGGCAACCGTGGCCACGGCGCAAAATGAGCAGTTCATTCCGATCCTTTCCTACCGTGTGGGCCCATATGCGGCCGGCGGATCCGGCTATTACGGCGGCGCCATCGACTATTTTTCGCTGGTCAATCTGACGGGCGGCATTAACGGCGTGAAGTTGAAGTGGGAAGAGTGCGAGACGGAGTACAACGCGTCCAAGGGCGTCGAATGCTACGAGCGCCTCAAAAAGAAGAACGGCGGCGCGACAACCGTGGAGCCCTTGGCCACCGGCATCGCCTACGGCCTGTTCGAGCGCGTGGCGCAGGACAAGATACCGATGACGACGTTCGGCTATGGCCTCGCCAGCGCGGCCGACGGACGTGTCTACGACTGGGTGTTTCCGCTGGGCACGACCTACTGGGACCAGATGGCAGCGATGATTGCTTACCTGGGCCAGAAGGAAGGGGGACTCGACAAGCTGAAAGGCAAGAAGATCGCGTTCCTGTATCACGAATCCGCGTACGGCAAGGAGCCCATTCCCGTGCTCGACGCACTGTCGGCCAAACTGGGTTTCGAGACGCTGAAAATTCCCGTCACGCCGCCAGGCACGACGCAGGAATCGCAGTGGCTGCAGATCCGCCAGGCCAAGCCGGACTACGTGATCATGTGGACGTATGGCGTGATGAGCACCGTTTCGCTCAAGACCGCCGCGAAGACGGGCTATCCGAGGGACAAGCTCCTCGGCGTCTGGTGGGCGGGATCCGAGGAGGACGTCATTCCGGCGGCTGACGCAGCCAAGGGTTACGTCAGTGCCTCGTTCACCGCGTCCGGCACCAACTTCCCGGTGATGCAGGACATCAAGACCAAGGTCTATGGGGCCGGCAAGGGCAATCTCGAGGATCCGTCGCGGCTGGGCAACGTGATGTACACGCGGGGCGTGGTGTACGGCATGATCCTAACCGAAGCAATCCGCGTTGCGCAGGCCAAGTACGGCAAGGGCAAGGTAATGACTGCCGAGCAGGTGCGCTGGGGCCTGGAGCACCTGAACCTCACCGAAGCGCGCATCAAGGAACTCGGTGCGCCGGGCTTGTTCCCGCCGATCAAGACGAGCTGCGCCGACCACGAGGGTTCGGGCATGGTCAAGTTCCAGGTCTGGGACGGCAAAAGCTTCAAGCAGGTCACGCCGTTCATGGCGGGCGATCGTGAGATGGTCCGCAAGATGGTCGAGGAGACCGCTGCTAAATACGCGGCGGAAAAGAAGATCACGCCACGCGATTGCAGCAAGGAGGGCTAGGAGCGCACCATGGCCGCGAACGCCGCCGCGCAAGCGGCACCGGCGACGTCGTATCTCTCGGTGAACAACATCGAGGTGATCTACGACCACGTGATCCTCGTGTTGAAGGGGGTGTCACTCGAGGTGCCGCGCGGCAGCATCGTGGCCTTGCTCGGCGCCAATGGCGCGGGCAAGAGCACCACGCTCAAGTCGATCTCCAACCTGCTCCGTGCCGAGCGCGGTGAAGTGACGAAAGGCACGATCGAACTGCAGGGCCGGCGCGTCGATCGTCTTACCACCAACGACCTGGTGCGCATGGGTGTGTGCCAGGTGATGGAAGGGCGGCACTGTTTCGCGCACCTGACCGTCGAGGAAAACCTGCTCACCGGGGCTTTCACCCGTAAGGTTCCGCGGGCGGAAATCTCCACGGCGCTGGAGAAGGTCTATCACTATTTTCCACGGCTTAAAGTCCGCCGGTCGAGCCAGTCCGGCTACACCTCGGGGGGCGAGCAGCAGATGACCGCCGTCGGTCGTGCACTCATGGCCCAGCCATCGATGATCCTGCTGGACGAACCATCGATGGGGCTCGCGCCGCAAATCGTGGAAGAGATCTTCGAGATTGTGCGCGATCTGAACCAAAAGGAGGGCGTGTCATTCCTTCTTGCGGAACAGAACACCACGGTCGCACTGCGTTTCGCGGACTATGGCTACATCCTAGAGAACGGCCGCGTGGTGATGGACGGGAAGGCGAGTGAGCTCGCGGATAACGACGACGTCAAGGAGTTCTATCTTGGACTGTCGTCGGGTGGCCGCAAATCGTTTCGCGATGTGAAGCATTACCGCCGCCGCAAGCGCTGGTTGTCCTGATCTTTTGTTTTTGGTCCTGAATCGCCGGGGCTCCTTTGGCTGAGCATTTCGACACGCTGGAGACGCGCGACCCGGAACTGAGGGAGCGCACGCAGTTCGCCGATCTTGCGCGGCAGGTCGCCCATGCGCAGGCCGCATCCAGGGCGTTCGCGAAGATACTGGCCGGAGTCGATGCCGCCGCCGTGAATTCGCGCGCCGCGCTGGCCAAGCTTCCAGTGACGCGCAAATCCGCGCTGCTCGATATCCAGAAGGGCGACCGTCCTTTCGGTGGATTGGCCGCAACCCGCTGGGGCCTCGCGCGGCGCGTGTTTGCCTCGCCCGGACCCATCTACGAGCCCGAGAGCGCGAGGCCCGATCATTGGCGACTTGCCCGGCCGCTGTTTGCCGCGGGATTCCGCGCCGGTGATCTCATCCACAATTGTTTCTCCTACCACTTTACGCCGGCCGGCTCGATGCTCGAAACCGGCGCACATGCGTTGGGCTGCACGGTGTTTCCGGGCGGCATCGGACAGACCGAGCAGCAGGTGCAGGCCATCGCCGAATTGCAACCCGATGGCTATGTGGGCACCCCTTCTTTCCTGCGCATCATCCTGGAAAATGCGGATGAACGCGGCGTGGAGCTGCCGTCCCTCACCAAGGCGCTCGTCTCCGGCGAAGCCTTCCTGCCACCGTTGCGCGATGCGCTGGCCGCACGCGGCATTCGTGGGTACCAGGCCTATGCGACAGCGGACCTGGGCACGATTGCCTACGAAACATCAGCGCGCGATGGCTTGGTCGTCGACGAAGGCGTGATCGTCGAGATCGTGCGTCCAGGCACGGGCGACCCTGTCGCGCCAGGTGAAGTCGGCGAAGTGGTGGTCACGTCGCTATACAACGCCGACTATCCGCTGATCCGTTTCGGCACGGGTGACCTGTCCGCGCTGCTGGCGGGAGCGTCGGCGTGCGGCCGGACCAACATGCGCATCAAGGGCTGGATGGGCCGCGCCGATCAGACAACCAAGATCAAGGGCATGTTCGTGCATCCCGAGCAGGTCGCGACCATCGTCCGGCGCTACCCGGCGATCACGCGCGCCCGACTCATCGTCGACAATCCCGATGGCAACGACCGCATGACGTTGCATGTGGAGATCGCGACAATCGGGGAGGGTGAAGCGACGCTAACAGCGGAGGCGATTCAGATGACGATCCGCGACGTCACCAAATTGCGTGGCGAGGTTGCGTTCAGGCGTCCCGGCGAGCTGCCCAACGACGGCAAGGTCATCGACGACACGCGCAAGTTCGATTGATCGCGGGGAAGGCATGAACGCGGCGCGCCAACGCGGATGCGCCCGACATGGTGCGCCGGTCGCGTGCTAGGATTCCCGTGTTGTCCGCATCGGAACGCCATGACCGCTCCCCTAGCCGCTGATCCCTTTGCACCGCTCGCGCAGGAAACGTTGCGCGAAATTGCGGCTACAGGCGTCGTGCGCCAGTTTCCCAAACAAACGGTGCTCATCCACGACGGCGACACTGGCGATGCGCTCTACATCGTCCTCGCGGGGCGGGTGAAGGTCTATGCGAGCAACGCTGCGGGCCGTGAAGTCGTCATCGACTTCCACGGGCCGGGCGAGTGCCTGGGTGAAATGTCCCTCGATGGCTCGACGCGCTCGGCTTCCGTGATGACGGTCGAGCCCACCACTTGCGCAATCGTCAATCGCGCGCATTTCCGTGACTTCATCCTGGCCCATCCCGATTTCGCGATGTACCTCATCGAGAAGCTCATTCATCGCGTGCGTGTGACCACGGAGAATGTGAAGAGCCTTGCGCTTTCTGATGTCTATGGCCGCCTGGCGCGCCTGCTCAACGCGCTGGCCACCGAAACGGACGGCAAGGTCACGGTGCACGAGAAGCTCACGCAGCAGGATATCGCTGACCGCGTGGGCGCGTCGCGCGACATGATCGGCAAGCTGATGAAGGACCTGGTTGCCGGCGGGTATCTCTCCGTCGAGGACCGCACCATTTCGATCCTGCGCAAGTTGCCGACGGGCTGGTAGCTGTTTGCACCCGGAGTTTCCCGGTTGGGCGAATATTCCTGTCGCGTCTCCCCGATTGCTCCCGCGCTTGCCGCGCGCTCCCGGCCTACAGTGAGGTTCATCACTAATCGGGACGGAGACACAAAATGCGCAGAACCAGCAATAGCGACGATCCCGAACGGGGTCTGTCGGCCGCCCTCAAGGCGCTGGCGATCGTCGCTGCGGTCGGCATGTTGGTGTTGGTTGCCGGCAAGTCGGCCTACACGACGGGTGCCGTGACCGAAGTGTCGCCAACCTATCATCTGCTTCAGACTGCGCGCGACGCAGCACCCAAGGTGAGCGCCGCTACTCCGGAGAAATCGGCCCGTTAGCGTTGGCTTGGGCGTTGCGTCCCGCGTTCATTGTGACCAGCATCACGCCACCCAAGACCAGGGCGGCTCCCGCCAACTGGATGGCGTGGACGGGCTCGCCCAGGATCACGGCACCCAGGCCGATGGTGAATACCGGGCCCAGCGATCCGACCAGTGACGCCGAGTTGGCGCCCATCCGCCGAATGGATTCCGCGATGAGCCAAGTCGGCAGCACGGTGGAGAATATGGCCATGGCAAGGGATATGGCGTGGATTGTACCGGGCACGGCAAGCGCCGACAGCGGCCGCGTCAGCAAGAACTGGACGACGATGAAGACCGTCGACGCCAACATGGCCCACGAGATGAAGCGCGCCGAGCCCAGGCGCGCGATGACGCCGCCGGCCTGCACGAGATAGAGGGCATAGAGGATCGCGCTGGCAAAGACCAGCCCGCCTCCGGTCAGCGTCGCGCCCGCATCGACGGCGAAACGAAGATCGTGCCAGAACACCAGCGCAATACCTGCGTAGGAGAGGACGAGCGCTGCCACGGCACGCCGCGTGATTGATCGTCCCAGCAGCAGCGCGGAGAGCAGCACGACGAGAGTCGGGTACAGGAACAGTACCAGGCGCTCGAGGGAAGCCGTGATGTACTGCAGTCCCATGAAGTCGAGCAGGCTCGCCAGGTAATAGCCGATGCAGCCCAGCCAGACCAGTCGCATCCAGTCGCTGCGGGTCGTTGGGGCGGACCGCGCCGCGCGCTGCGCCCACGCCGCCATGAACAGGAATAGTGGAGCGGAGTACAGCATCCGCAGCGTGAGCAGCGTGATTGCGTCGACCGGATAGTCGCGGTAGGCCAATTTGATCAAGATGGCCTTGAATGAAAAGCCAAGTACACCGAACACCGCACACAATGCGCCGACCCAGTGGCGCGGAAATGAACCAGTGCCGGAGGATGGATCGGGTGCGGTCAATTCCAGTTGACCACGCCGGTCATCGCCGTGGCGAGAATGACCACACCGAAAGCGATGCGGTACCAGGCAAAGGGCGTGAAATCGTGATGGCTGACATAGCGCAGCAACCAGCGCACGCACAGGAACGCTGAAACGAATGCTGCGGCGAACCCAACACCGAACGCGGGCAGGTCTGCGGTCGATAGAAGATGCCGGTTTTTCACGGCTTCGTAGACGCACGCCGCAAACAGCGTGGGGATGGCCAGGAAGAATGAAAATTCGGTGGCCGCCTTGCGCGACATGCCAAACAGCATGCCGCCGATGATCGTCGCCCCCGAGCGCGACGTGCCGGGTATGAGCGCCAATGCCTGAGCGCAACCCACTTTGAGTGCGTCCGTCCAGCGCATCGCGTCCACGTCGTCGATACGCACGCTTTCAGGATGCAGCCGTTGCCGCCGCTCGGCCCACAGGATCACGAACGCGCCCAGGACGAATGCGCAGGCGACCGGTATGGGCGCGAACAGCGCGGCCTTGATCAGTTTGCTGAAGGCGAGGCCCAGAATTGCCGCCGGAAGGAATGCAATGAACAGATTGAGGACGAACCGGTTGGCGCGCGCGTCGCGGCCGAGCCCGCGTGCGACGGTGAGGAGCCTCACCCGGAATTCCCAGCAAACGGCAAGGATCGCGCCCGCCTGGATGACGATTTCGAAGACCTTGGCCTGCTCACCGGTATAGCCCAGCAGCGACCCGGCGACGATCAGGTGGCCGGTCGAGGAAATCGGGAGGAATTCGGTCAGGCCCTCGACCAGGCCAAGCAGCAACGCGACGAGTAGGGTGGGGTGGTCCAAGGCTTGAGGCAAGAATCGATCGGCGACGAGGGTAATCGCGGCGGATTGTCGCATACCCAGGGTAACGCCGTTGGGTTGCGCACTTCGCTAATTCAGTTGGGCACCTCGGTTGCGTTCTTCAGTTAGGTAGAATGACGCTGTGGATCACGATCTCATCCAGTTGTTCGATGTCGAGTCGTCGACGTTCACGTATTTCCTGGTCGACCGCGCGACGCGTGAAGCGATGGCCATCGATTCCGTTGATCGCCAGGTGGAGCGCGACCTGGCGCTGATCCGGCGCCTCGACCTCAAGCTGCGATATGCGCTGGAAACCCATGCGCATGCCGACCACATCACCGGCGCGGCGCGGCTCGTCGCCGCCACCGGCGCGCTCGCGGCGGCGCCTTCCGGCTGTGGCATCGTGCCCGCAAACGTGCAGTTGCAGGACGGCGACGTTCTGCTCTTCGGTGTCGCGGAACAATTGCGCGCGCTGCATACGCCCGGGCACACGGCGGGCAGCATGAGCTATCTCTGGCGCGGCAATATCTTCACCGGCGACGCGCTGCTGATCGATGGCTGCGGCCGCACCGATTTCCAGGGCGGCGATGCCGGGACCCTTTACGACAGCATCCACGGCAAGCTGTTCACGCTACCCGACATCACGCGCGTCTATCCGGGCCACGACTACCGTGGCAACGCGGCGTCCACGATCGGGTGGGAGAAGCGGCACAATGCCAGGCTCGCCCATCGTGATCGCGCGGCGTTTGTAGAGTTGATGAACAACCTCCACCTGCCTCGGCCGAAAATGATGGACGTCGCGGTGCCTGCCAACAAGCGCCTGGGGATTCCCCATGCCGCCTGAGAGCCCGTCCGCACAGGTCGCCGGTCAGGCCGTCGACCTGGATGCGATCCGCGCTTCGGCCGAAGCACGGGCCAGGGCCGAAGGCGTGCCGTTTCGCGGATTCCTGCTGCCGGATGAGGCATGGGCGCTGTTCAAGGAAGGCGAGATCGTCCTCGTCGACACGCGCACTCTGGCCGAACGCGACCTGATCGGCTATGTCCCGGGCAGCATCTCCATCGAGTGGTACGACTATCCAGCCAAGCAGCGCAATGCGCGGTTCCTGGAACAGTTGCGCGAGAAGGTCGAGCCCGACCGGCCGGTGGCGTTCCTGTGCCGCAGTGGCGTGCGCTCCAAACACGCCGCGATACTCGCAGCCGGTAGCGGTTACGAATCAGCGTTCGACGTGCTGAATGGCTTCGAGGGCGACAAGAACGCCCAGGGCCAGCGTGTCGTGAACGGCTGGCGCGTCGCCGGCCTGCCGTGGCGACAGGACTAGGCGCACGGCACCCATCGCCGACATTCGCGAGCGGGCAATGACCGTCATCTTTCCCGCGGGAATGACGCTGAAAGAAGTGCCTAGGCTTGCCGGCCCTTTTGAAGCATGGCCAGCGCCTGCGCCACGAGATCGTTCTGTTCGGCAGGAATCTGACCGTTGGGCGTCATCTGGTCGACGACACGAGGCAGCGCTTGCGCGAGTCCTCCCGCGGCCTCTTCATGCGACATCCCAAGCTGCTGGGCGATATCACCCAATTGCCCCTGGCCGAATATTTTCGAGAGCGCGTCTGCCGGAATGGGCATGTTCTGGCCAGTGCCTATCCACGATTGCGCCTGCTGACCCATGCCTCCTTGCTGGAGCTTCGCAAGCAAGCCCTCGATGCCGCCGTTTTGCTGCAGCATCTGCAACGCCATCTGAATCATCTGGCTGTTGCCCTGCGCTCCTTGGGCCGATTGTCCACCGCCCATCATTCCGCCCATCATGTTGCCCAGCAATCCATCGAGCAAACCCATGTTGCACCTCGCTACAAAATTGACACCGTGGAGATCGCACACAGGTTCCATTCTCCCGCACGCGCGACGGATGCGCAATCCGGAGGCGGCTGCGCTCAGTTGCCTCCGGGCGGCGCGACGCCCAGCTCCGCACATAGCTTGGAAACGGTCGCGCGGATCGCCTCGAGCTCACCTTGCATCTCGGTAAAGTTGGCGCGAAGTGCGGCCAGCTCGGACACCGTCACCACATCTTCTTCAGCGGTGTGTTGCGCTATCGCTGTCATGGCCGGGACGCCGCACAGGAGGTGCGCCCAGCGCGTTTCGCGCGCGCCCGGCTGGCGCGGCATTTCCATCACGAGCGCGTCCGCATTGCGCTCGGAAAGTTCGTGCAGAAATCCCTCCACAGCCGAAATGTCGGCGAAGTGATGCAACCGCTCGCAATTGATCCGCAGCTCGCCGGTGGTTTGCGGTCCGCGCAGCATCATGGTGGCGAGTAGCGCCACCGATTGCGATGGAACGGCCAGGACCTTCCCGACGTTGTGCGCATAGCGCATCACGCGGCCGCCGCTCGTTTCGACAGTGAGCGAAAGTGTGTTGAGATGATCGATGGCGGCCTGCACTTCAGCTTCAGTCGCGTTCAATATCGGATCGCGGCTGGTTTTCTGGTTGCAGCCCGCGACCAGCGAGTTCAGCGTCAGCGGATACGTGTCGGGAACCGTGTGCTGTTTTTCGACAAGTACGCCCAGGACGCGGGATTCCAGCAGGGAAAGGGTGGGCAAGGTCATGAGCAGGCTTCGAAGGAGTTCCGGGTTCGAGTTTAGCGCGGTTGGTGGCGTGGTCGGCGAAAGCCCGGCAGAAACGCGCCGGACACTGGTATCGTGGCAGGCTCGGTTTTCAGCAGGAAAGTGGATTACCCATGGCCCACGCCCCCGAAGTCACCAACATGGCGTTGTTCTGCGATTTCGAGAACATCGCGCTGGGCGTCCGAGACGCCAACTACGAGAAATTCGACATCGGCAAGGTGCTCGAGCGATTGCTGCTCAAGGGCAGCATCGTGGTCAAGAAGGCCTACTGCGACTGGGATCGCTACAAGGCGTTCAAGGCGCCGATGCACGAGGCATCTTTTGAGTTGATCGAGATTCCGCACGTGCGGCAGTCCGGCAAGAATTCCGCGGACATCCGGATGGTCGTCGACGCACTGGACCTCTGCTATACCAAGGCCCATGTGCAGACCTTTGTCATCATCAGCGGCGATTCGGATTTCTCTCCGCTGGTTTCGAAGCTGCGCGAAAACGACAAGGTGGTGATCGGTGTCGGCGTGAAGAACTCCACGTCGGACCTGCTCATCGCCAACTGCGACGAATTCATCTTCTACGATGACCTGGTGCGGGAAAAGAAGCGGCCAGTTGCGCGCAGGGTTGTACCGAAAGCAGCGGTTGGCAGCGAACCGAAGTCGGCGGCCAAGCCTGCGTCCGGTGACGCGAAGGCGCCGGCCAGGAAAGGCGATGAGGAAAGGAGCGCGGAGGCGGTCGACCTCATCGTCGAGACCCTCGAAGCCCTGGTCACCGAGCGTGGTGGCGAGGAAAAAATCTGGGGCTCGATGGTCAAGCAGGCATTGAAACGGCGCAAGCCGGGATTCAACGAATCCTACTACGGCTTTCGCTCGTTCAATGCGCTGTTGGAGGCGGCCGAGAAGGGCGGGACGATCGCGCTCGAACGCGACGAAAAATCCGGCGGCTACATCGTGCGCTTGCTTGGGGAGTGAGAGCCCGACGGTACGGAAGCGCGCCGCGCACTGCCATGGTCGCGTGAAATTGAACGTTTTGCGCCCTTTGACGGCTTGCAGGACGTAAAGCACCCAAGGTTCCCATTTCTGCTGGGCTTAGCCGTAAAAGGCGCAACCGCTGTCCTCTACGCCTTCGAATAGATTTCCGCCCCCTTCTTCACGAACTCCACCGCCTTCACTTCCATTCCCTTCTTCAGCGCTTCCTCGTCGGAAACGCCTAGCTTGGCCGCGTATTCGCGCACGTCCTGGGTGATCTTCATCGAGCAGAAATGCGGGCCGCACATCGAGCAGAAATGCGCGAGCTTGGCGCCGTGCTGCGGTAGCGTCTCGTCGTGGAACTCGCGCGCCTTGTCCGGATCGAGCCCCAGGTTGAACTGGTCCTCCCAGCGGAATTCGAAGCGCGCCTTCGATAGCGCGTTGTCGCGGATCTGCGCGCCGGGGTGGCCCTTGGCCAGGTCCGCTGCGTGCGCCGCGAGCTTGTATGCCATGATGCCGTCCTTGACGTCGGCCTTGTTGGGCAACCCGAGGTGCTCCTTCGGTGTGACGTAGCAGAGCATCGCAGTGCCATACCAGCCGATCATAGCCGCCCCGATGGCGCTGGTGATGTGGTCGTAGCCGGGCGCAATGTCGGTGGTGAGGGGTCCCAGCGTGTAGAACGGGGCCTCGCCGCAAAGCCGCAATTGCTCGTCCATGTTGTGCTTGATCATGTGCATCGGCACGTGGCCGGGACCTTCGATCATCACCTGCACGTCGTGCTTCCACGCGACCTGCGTCAACTCGCCAAGTGTCGCGAGCTCGCCCATCTGCGCCTCGTCGTTAGCGTCGTAGATGGAGCCGGGGCGCAGTCCGTCACCCAGAGAGAACGCGACGTCGTAGGACTTCATGATGTCGCAGATCTCCTCGAAGCGTGTGTAGAGGAAGGATTCCTTGTGGTGTGCCAGGCACCACTTCGCCATGATCGAGCCGCCGCGCGACACGATGCCCGTCATCCGCTTGGCGGTGAGCGGGATGTAGCGCAGCAGCACGCCGGCGTGGATGGTGAAATAGTCGACACCCTGCTCGGCCTGCTCGATCAGCGTGTCGCGATACATCTCCCAGGTCAGGTCCTCGGCCTTGCCGTCGACTTTTTCCAGCGCCTGATAGATGGGCACGGTACCGATGGGAACCGGTGAGTTACGAATGATCCACTCGCGCGTCTCGTGGATGTTCTTGCCTGTGGACAGGTCCATCACGGTGTCCGCGCCCCAGCGCGTCGCCCAGGTCATTTTCTCGACTTCCTCGCCGATCGACGAGGACACGGCCGAGTTGCCGATATTGGCGTTGATCTTCACTAGGAAATTGCGGCCGATGATCATTGGCTCGCTCTCCGGGTGGTTGATGTTGTTGGGGATGATCGCGCGGCCGCGGGCAACTTCGTCCCGTACGAATTCCGTTGTGATGACCGGCGGCATGGCGGCACCGAAATTCTGTCCCGCGTGCTGGCGCATGACGAGCGCGGGCATGGTCGCCAGCATCTCGTCGCGCTTCTGGTTTTCGCGGATCGCGACAAACTCCATCTCGGGCGTGACGATGCCGCGCCGCGCATAGTGCATTTGGGAGACATTGGCACCCGCGCCGTTGACAACTGAGGCACGCCGCGGCGTGCGCAACAAGTCGAAGCGGAATCCAGCAAGTTCGGGATCGGCCAAACGCGCACGTCCGTACCCGGAGGTTGGCCCGTCGAGTTCGAGTGTGTCGTTGCGCTCCGCAATCCACGCGGCGCGCAATGCCGGCAAACCCTTGCGAATATCAATCCGGGCAGATGGATCGGTATAAGGACCCGACGTATCGTAGACCGCGAGTGGCGGATTCTTCTCCGCGCTGTCCGGGGAAAACGACGAGGGCGTGTCGGATTGGCTGATCTCGCGCATCGGCACGCGGATATCGGCGCGCGAGCCTTCGATGTAGATTTTTCGTGATGCGGGCAGCGGCGCGACGGCGGCCGCATCGACTTGCGCGTCGCGGGCAAAGAACTGGTCGTTGGCGTTCATGGGGCTCCTCGTGGCCGGCGGCTACGGGAAGTCCATGAGGAGCTTAGGATTTGCTGCCCACGCTTCCCTGCGCCGGCATTATCCGAACAGGTTCCAAGGGTTTTTTCTCACCCGGTCACGCGCACTCGATTGCCGCGACCAGGACCCCTAGCGTTGTGCTCAAGTTACGCTAATTCCTCCGGTCGGGCAACCGGAAACCCTTGCGTCAGGCGGCGTCGGATTTGCCGCGGCGGTCCGGAATGGAAGGGCGCCGCGCGATCAGCATGAGCCCGCCGATGAGGATGAGCAACATGGGGATCAGCAGCGTCCACCGGTAGCGATACTGGTCATGCACCCACCATGCGATGCCGAAGGCGATCAGCGCCGGCCCCAGCACCACCGAATTCTTGGTGATTCCGTCCATCGCCAGGACCACGATGCCGGCGCCGACCAGCGCGATGGCAGTGATCGAATCGAAGTCGGGCAGCCAGCCGAAGTACCAGACGACACCCAGGATGCCGACGACGATCAGCACGACGGGCATGGATGCATTGCGCATGGATGTCTCCTCAGATGGGTCGATTGCCGGGAAGAATAGCAAATGATCCGGTCCGGCAAGCGCAATGGGCTTCGTGCCTCGCATGTGCGATCAGGGTCAAGGTTTCGTCATGTTGCGGCATGGGCAAGACGCGACTCGCCGAACATCGACGAACTATCAAGTGGCAGTTGGACGCGCGCTGGCGGCGGAGGGCCGGGGGAGGCCCAATCGGGATGCGCTGACGAAAAGCAGGAAACAGGCAATCGCGCTGCAGGACACGGCGTTCCTGCCGGCGCTCGACGCGGCACTGGCGCGGCCGGAGACGCGTTGAGTCCGTCGCTGCTCCGCGCTTCGCCGCCCGTCGCGATCTCTTGTATCCTTGCGGAACAGGCCTGAAACAACAAGAGCCACCGTGGTATTCCAACTCCCGACCGGGACGCTGGTCAGGAAAATACTAGGAGGAAAGCAATGTCAGTCACACGTCGTCGTGTCGTATTGGGCACAGGGGCCACGCTGTCCGCGATGGCGCTTGGCCTGCCTTCGATCGGACGCGCACAAAACGCGACCACGCTCAAGATCTCGCACCAGTTTCCAGGGGGCTCACTCACGGAAGGGGACTTCCGCGACCGGTTGTGTCGCCGCTTCGCCGCGGACGTCGAAAAGCAGACCAAAGGCGCGCTCAAGTTCGAGGTGTATCCCAACTCGTCGCTGATGAAGACCATCCCGCAGTTCTCGGCGTTGCGCAAAGGGGCGCTCGACCTGTCGCTCTACCCGGTTTCCTATGCCGGCGGCGAGGTTCCGGAGACCAACATCGGGCTCATGCCGGGCCTGGTGACGAACTACGATCAGGCCTACTCGTGGAAGAAGGCCGACGTCGGCAAGTTGCTGACACAAGTCCTCGCGGACAAGGGCATCGTCATCGTAAGCTGGGTATGGCAGGCGGGCGGCGTGGCATCGCGCGCGACACCGCTGGTGCAGCCGGAAGATGCCAAGGGGATGAAGGTGCGCGGCGGCAGCCGCGAAATGGACATGATCCTGAAGCAGGCGGGCGCGTCCGTGCTCACGCTGCCTTCCAACGAAATCTATGCGGCGATGCAAACCGGGGCGATGGACGCCGGCATGACGTCGTCGACCAGCCTCATCTCGTTTCGCCTGGAGGAAGTTTCCAAGTCACTAACCACCGGCCGCGGCCGCGCGTACTGGTTCATGCTGGAGCCTCTGCTCATGTCGAAACAGATCTTCGACGCGCTGCCCAAGGATCAGCAGGCGGCGATAATGGCAGCCGGCGCCGCGCAGGAGTCCTTCGCACTCGAGTCGGCCAAGGCCGACGACCGCGCGGTGGCCGATGTCTACATCAAGGCCGGCGCCAAGGTCTATGACCTGGACGAGGCCACGGTGAAGAAATGGCAGGCGATCGCCCGCGAGACCGCATGGAAGGATTACGGCGAAAAGAACGAGACCTGCGCCAAGCTTCTCGCCGCGGCGATCAAGACGTTGTGAGCGGTGCAAACGAGGCGCCGGGCGGTCTGCCGGACGCGTCTGCGCCTCATTTTTCAGCCATGGCGCCGTGGCTGGCGCCGCTCGATCGCGTGCTGCGCCTGCTCAATCGGACGGCGATCGTCATCGGCATGGTCGCGCTCTTCGCGTCTGCGCTGGTGCTGACCTACAGCGTTTTTTCGCGCTACTTCTGGAAATCCGCGACCGACTGGCAGGACGAGGCCGCGGTGTTCCTGCTGGTCGGTTCGATCTTTCTTTGCGGCGCCTATGTGCAATCGTTTCGCGGACATGTGGGGATCGAGGCGATCGCGAGCATCCTGCCGCCGGCGGTCAATCGCGTACGCATGGTGTTCGTCGACCTGCTGACCTTCCTGTTCTGCACATTCTTTGCGTGGAAGTCCTGGACTCTTTTCCATGAGGCGTGGGTGGACAGGCAAACCACGTCGTCGACCTGGGCACCACCCCTGTCGATTCCGTACGGGCTGATGGCATTCGGAATGTCCTTGCTCGCGCTGCAGGTGCTGCTGCAGTTGTTCGCGCAATTCGAGAGAGGCGGGCGCGCGCCGTGAGTATGCTGGCACTGGGACTGCTGTTCGGGGCCGTGACGCTGATCGTCATGTTCTCCGGCATGCCCATCGCGTTTTCGCTGGGGGTGGTCGCGGTGGGGTTCATGTACTTCTTCATGCCCTCCGCATCGCTCGATACCGTCACCCAGAACGTGTACGAAGAGATGGCGAGCATTACGTTACTGTCGATTCCGCTGTTTATCCTCAAGGGAGCGGCGATCGGCAAATCGCCTGCCGGCCGCGATCTCTATCTCGCACTTCACGTCTGGATGAGCAAGGTCCCCGGCGGCCTGGGAATAGCCAACGTGTTCGCCTGCGCATTGTTCGCGGCCATGGCCGGATCCAGCCCCGCCACGTGTTCTGCCATCGGCAGCGCGGGCATTCCGGAGATGCGGCGGCGCGGATACTCGCCCGGCTTTGCCGCAGGCATCATCGCTGCGGGAGGCACGCTCGGCATCCTGCTGCCGCCGTCCATCACGATGATCCTGTACGCGGTCGCGGCGGAGCAGTCGCTGGGTCGGTTGTTTCTCGCAGGAATCGGTCCCGGCGTGCTGCTGGTGGCGCTGTTCGCGTTCTACGCGGCGTATCGCTACCGCAAGGAACATCGCGCCGCACAGGCAGCGTATACCGCGCATGGAACCGAATCGGCGTATCTGGACGATACCGTCTACACGGCGCGGGAAAAATTCGAGATGCTGCCGCGCGTGGTGCCATTTGTGGTGCTGCTGATTGGCGTGATGGTGGCGCTTTATGGCGGCTATGCAACGCCCTCGGAGACCGCAGGACTGGGCGCCGTCCTGGCGCTTGCGCTGATCGCGCTGGTGTACGGGATCTGGCGGCCGCGCGACTTGTCGCCGATCCTCGCTTCCGCGCTAAGGGAGTCGACCATGCTGATGTTCATCATCGGCATGTCGCTGCTCTATTCCTATGTGATGAGTTATCTCCACATCAGCCAGGCGGCGGCGGCGTGGATTGTCGCGCTGCATCTCACCAAGTGGCTGCTGCTGGCCACCATCCTGTTGCTGGTGGTGGTTCTGGGATTTTTCCTTCCGCCGGTGTCGATCATCCTGATGACCGTGCCGATCCTGCTGCCGCCGATCAAGGCGGCGGGCTTCGACCTCGTCTGGTTCGGCATCCTGATGACCATCGTCATGGAGATGGGTCTGATCCACCCGCCGGTGGGACTCAACATCTTCGTCATCCGTAACGTGGCGCCCGACATTCCGCTTCGCGACGTAATTTTTGGTGTGTTCCCGTTCGTGGGGCTGATGGCGCTGGCGATCGTCCTGATCTGCCTCGTGCCGGGAATTGCGACGTGGTTCCCCAATGCGCTGATGGGACCGCCAGGACGCTAGCTGCCGGGTGGGTAGGGTAGCGCGACGCACGCCCCAGTGCGTAAAATGGCAGCCCATGCGGGTGTAGCTCAATGGCAGAGCAGAAGCTTCCCAAGCTTACGACGAGGGTTCGATTCCCTTCACCCGCTCCATTGCGCTTCGCCGCCTCATGGCGCGACCGCGAGGAAAAGCCGACTTGGTGGATGCAGGCCACCCGTCGCATGCGTCGAGAGGACCTTTGATGACCGCCACCGAGGCGTTTGCGCAGTTGTGGATCGGGTTCGCCAGTGACTCGCTGACGGGCGTCCATCGTTTGGGTACCGAAGATACCGAGGCGCCGCACGTCGCGCCACTGCATGACGCCAGTCTCCTCCACCATGCCGAAGCCCTGGAGGAACGGGAACGATTCGTTGCCCGCCTTTTACCTGATTTTGCCGACGATCCGCGGCGGCCGGTCGTAGAGACGCTGCCCTACTGGTGCGGTTGCCTCTCCACGTCAGCGCTTATCGGTTACTCGCACGAAAATCACGCCGAAACATTTTTTGCGGCAATCGCGCTGGTGCTGCACTCGAGGATCATTCGCGCCGCCGGTAGCGATGGTCCAGGTCGCCCGGCGAGTCCCGCGCTCGAGCTTCGTTTCGAGCAGGTGAACAGCGATTGTGGCGGTGCCGTGCAGGAAGTGCTGCGCAAACTGCAGTCGAACTATCGTGCGCTGTACTCCGCCGGCAACCAGGGCGGCGCGGCACCTGGCACGCCGACCGCGCAGCGGCGTACCGTCATCGTGCATGGCACCTGGGCCGCCGGCTTCGACTGGTGGAGAGACCCTGGTGCCACGACACCCAAGCCCGACAACCTGTGGAACTTTCTAAAGACAAACCTCGCGACCGGACCCGCGGCTGGACTCGTCGGCGCGCCCGATGAATTTTCGTGGAGCGGGGGCAACTCGGACTTCGACCGGCGGCAGGGAGCTTCGGATTTTCTCAACTGGTGGCGGACCATTGCCGAACCTGAAGAACTCGACGTGGTCAGCCACAGTCACGGCGGCAACGTCGTGATGCTGGCATTGGCGGCCAATCCTGCGCTCAGGCTGCGGCGCTTCGTGTTGTTGGGCACGCCGGCGCGCTTCGATTGTGTGCCGCGCACCAAGCAGGTGGATGAACTGCACAATGTCTATTCCGCGCACGACTGGATTCAGGTTCCGGGTAGTTACGGCGCCCAGCGCGGGGAGGGCCGGACGCAGTCGGACCATTGCGCCGCCACCAACTTGCACGTTCCCTATTCTTCCCCACAGGTTTCGGGCGTTGCCGCAGTAGGGCATGGCGACCTCCATCATCCTGTCGTGTGGACGAACCACCAGCTGTTGAAATTGCTGGCATAGTCCATGTTCGGACCCTGCGCGCAGGATCCTTACCCCCTCTCCACCCCATTGAATCACCCGCATCGAGGAATCCACATGAATGCAATTACCCAAGTTTCCCGGGCGCTCATCGCCAGCCTGCTTGCATTGCTGTGTGTCGCCGGCACGGCACAGGCACAGTCACCCGCTGCAGCGACGACGCGATCGAAGGTCGTGATCCAGATGAGCGACAGCGACACCGCCAAATGGAATCTCGCGCTCAACAACGCCAAGAACCTGCAATCTGATCTTGGCGCGCCCAATGTCGACATCGAAATCGTCGCCTACGGCCCGGGCATCGGCATGCTCAAGGCGGATTCGGCGGTGGGAAACCGCGTCGACGAAGCGATGGCTTCGGGTATCAAGGTGATGGCCTGTGAAAACACGATGCGCGGACAGAAGCTCACCAAGGCCGACATGTTGAGCAACGTTTCCTACGTACCTGCCGGCGTGGTCGAGATCATGCAAAAGCAACAGCAGGGATGGGCGTACATCCGGCCGTAGGATCCCGCGGCCCGTAG
>JBDTPJ010000035.1:0-30995 GCA_039932755.1 Betaproteobacteria bacterium | reverse complement strand
CGAGGATGAGCTGACGCTGCGCTACCAGATCCAGGAAATGCTGCGCATCGAGAAGGCCTTTGAGGAGGATGCGATCCAGGACGAGCTCGATGTCTACAATCCGCTGGTCCCCGACGGCAGCAATTTCAAGGCCACTATGCTGATCGAGTACGAGGATGTTGAAGAGCGGCGGCTGGCGCTGATGGCGCTGAAGGGCATCGAGGACCGCGTGTTTGTCGGCGCTTCGGGGTACGCGAAAGTGTGGGCCATCGCCGATGAGGACCTGCCGCGCGAAAACGAGGTGAAGACCTCCGCGGTCCACTTCCTGCGCTTCGAGTTGCCCTCCGAAATGGTGGTGGCCCTCAAAGGAGGCGCGGCACTGTCCATCGGGGTGGACCATCCGGCCTACCAGGCGGAGATCGCCGCCGTGGATACCGCAACCCGGCAGTCGCTGGTCGCGGACCTCGCCTAGTCGCGACCACTGAACGTAAAGCGATAGTCGAACCGGTTCTGCGGCGTCAGGATCTCGAGCAACAGGCGCGACGGGATGGCCGTAAAGGGCAAGTGGCCCAGCGGAACCTCGCCGTCTCCGAGCAATCGCGGCACGACGGTCGAAGCCTTCGGCTAATCGCGGAAATTGTTGTATTGCAGCGGAAAGTCGGTGATCGACTTCTTGACCAGCGCGATCGCGTTTTGCAATTCGTCGCGCTTGGGCGCAGACACGCGCACCGCATCGCCCTGGATGGACCCTTGTACCTTGAGCTTGCTGTCTTTGAGGATCTTGACGATCTTCTTTGACAGTTCCTGCTCGACGCCAGTGCGTACGGTAATGGTCTGTTTTACCTTGTTACCCGAGACCTTTTCGACGTCACCATACTTGAGCGAACGCACATCGACGGTGCGCTTGGTTAGCTTGCCGGTCAGGATGTCCGTCACCTGCGACAGCTTGAAATCGTCGTCGGCATGCAGGGTGAGGACCTTTTCCTTGACCTCGACGCGAGCATCCGACCCCTTGAAATCGAAACGCGTGGAGACTTCCTTGTTGGTCTGGTCGACGGCATTGTTCACCTCGACCTGGTTCACTTCCGAAACGATGTCGAATGAGGGCATGGTGGGATCGCAAATGGGGGAAAATTAGGGAGCGTTGAGGGCGCGCGATTCGAACGCTAGCACGTTCCGCCGAGCCTCCACAATCGCAACGCCATCATTTCCCTAGCCCAGTTCGTCGATCGACCGCGGCCAGCTCTTGTGCAGCAAGCGTGAGAGCGCGCGGTCGGCGAGGATGACGCCGTCGTTCTGGCAGCGCGCGCAATAGTTGCATTCGTTCTCGGCATAGACAATCCGTTGCACCGGCGCGCCGCACATCGGGCAAGGCTGCCTGAATTTCCCGTGCACCGCCATTTCCGGCCGGAATGCCGTGACGTGTTCCGGAAAGCCGCCCTGCGCCTCGTTACGCAAGCGTACTGTCCATTCTTCGAGCACCGCCTGCGCCGCAACATGAAGCCGCGCCACGTCGCCATCGCCGAGCTTCGCCGTGAGCTTGAGCGGCGAAAGCCGCGCGCGATGCAGGATTTCATCGGAATACGCGTTCCCGATGCCGCTGAAGAGGCGAGGGTCGGTGAGTGCGCGCTTCAGCGTGTGGTTCTCCCCTCGCAGCCGGGTGGCAAACGTGGCGAGGTCGGCGTCCATCGCGTCGATCCCGCCCATATCGAAGGCCGCGAGCGCTGCATGGCCCTGTACGAGATGCAGCGACGCGCGACGCCTGGTCCCGGCCTCCGTGAACACGAGCTTGCCGTCCGCGAATTCGAACGTGACGAGGGTCAGCTTCGCGGGTGGCCTGGCGGACTTGGCAATCCAGCGTAGGCGTCCGGCAATCATGAGGTGCAGAACCAGGAACAGTTCGCCTTCGAGGCCGATCACGATACGCTTGCCAAGGCGCTGCACAGCGATGACGCGCTTACCTTCCGCGTCGGTGATGGGTGGAACCGCGGTGCGCAAGACGAAGATATTGCTTATCACTACCCGCGCCAGAACTTCGCCGCGAATGTGTGAGTCGAGCGCTTCGCGATAGATTGTGATGTCGGGCAGCTCGGGCATGGACGGTGTCCGCGCGTTGAAGGGGCAAAGGACCCACACGCCGCAGGCTCGGCAACGCGGTCGAGTCGGCTAGAATAGCCCATTCTCCGACTGCATCAGAGACCGCCGCTCATGTCGCATATCCTGCAGGACGTTCCCGTTGGCCAGAAGGTCGGCATCGCATTTTCCGGCGGTCTCGACACCAGTGCCGCGTTGCACTGGATGCGGGCGAAGGGCGCGATTCCGTATGCCTACACCGCCAATCTCGGCCAGCCGGACGAGCCGGATTACGACGACATTCCGCGTCGCGCGTTGCAGTACGGCGGCGAAGTCGCGCGACTCGTCGATTGCCGCTCGGCGCTCGTCGCCGAAGGCATCGCCGCGCTGCAGGCGGGCGCGTTTCATATTTCTACTGGCGGTGCGACCTACTTCAACACCACGCCGCTCGGCCGTGCGGTCACCGGCACGATGCTGGTCATCGCGATGCGCGAGGACGACGTCAACATCTGGGGTGACGGCAGCACGTACAAGGGCAACGACATCGAGCGCTTCTATCGTTATGGACTCCTTGCCAACCCCAACCTGCGCATCTACAAGCCCTGGCTTGACGCGAAGTTCATCGAGGAATTGGGCGGTCGCAAGGAAATGTCCGAGTACCTGGCCCGCGCCGGTTTTGGCTACAAGATGAGCACGGAGAAGGCGTACTCGACCGACTCCAACCTGCTCGGCGCGACGCACGAGGCCAAGGACCTCGAGTTCCTCGACAAGGGAATTCGGATCGTGCAGCCGATCATGGGCGTCGCCTTCTGGCGCGAGGACGTGAGCGTGAAGTCGGAGACTGTTGCCATTCGTTTCAACGAGGGTCGCCCTGTCGCGCTGAATGGCGTCAAATTCAATGACGAAGTTGCGTTGCTGCTGGAAGCAAACGCCATCGGTGGCCGCCATGGCATCGGGATGAGCGACCAGATCGAGAACCGGATCATCGAAGCCAAGAGCCGTGGCATCTACGAGGCACCCGGCATGGCATTGCTGCACATTGCGTACGAGCGGCTCGTCACTGGCATCCACAACGAAGACACGATCGAGCAGTATCGTGACAGTGGTCGCCGGCTGGGGCGGCTGCTCTACCAGGGTCGCTGGTTCGATTCGCAGGCGATCATGTTGCGCGAAGCGGCGCAGCGCTGGGTCGCGCGCGGGGTCACGGGTGAAGTGACGCTGGAACTGCGGCGCGGCAACGACTACACGATACTCAACACGACCAGTCCCAACCTGACCTACAAGCCCGAGCGCCTAACTATGGAAAAGGGCACATCGTCGTTCACGCCGCAGGATCGCATCGGACAACTCACGATGCGCAATCTCGACATTGCGGATACACGGGAAAAATTGTTGACGTACATGAAGGCCGGGCTGCTGCAATCGTCAGGAGATTCGATCCTGCCGCGGCTTGCCGGCGGCGACAAGGAATAGGAACGGCGACCCTCGACTCTCAGTCAACCTTAACGCCGGCCTTCCTGATGACCGGCCCCCACTTGTCGGACTCGCTCTTGATCAGGACCGCGAAATCCTCGGGTGTGCCGCCGACGAGTGCAAAGCCCGACGCCTGCATCTTCTGCACTACATCCGGGTCCTTCAGCACGGCATTGATCTCGGTGTTGAGCCTTTGCAGGATGGCCCTAGGCGTGGCCGCGGGGACCAGCACGCCATTCCATGCGAGTGCGTCAAAACCGGGATAGCCCGACTCGGCAATGGTGGGCAGGTCCGGCAGCAATGGGAAGCGCTTCGCGGACGTGACGGCCAGCGCGCGCAACTTGCCTGCCTGGATCTGCGGCTGCAAGGGCTGCATCACCGCGAAGAGCATCTGCGTCTCGTTCTGGATGGTTGCGGTAACGGCCGGCGGGGAGCCGTTGAACGGGATGTGCACGATGTCGATGCCGGCCATCGACTTCAACAGTTCGGCATTGAGGTGCGATGAACTGCCGTTACCGACGGAGGCAAAATTGAGTTTGCCGGGGTTGGCCTTGGCGTAGGCGACGAGTTCCTGCACCGACTTGACCGGTAACTGGGACGTCACCGCGAGCACATTGGGCTGGCTCGATGTGATGATCACGGGAGCCAGGTCCTTCTGCACGTCGTAGGGGACTTTCTGAAGCAGTGGGGCGATCGATAGTGGACCGTTGAAGGCCAGCAGCATCGTATAGCCATCGGGTGCTGCCCTTGCCACTTCTGCTGTTGCAACGGTCCCGCCCGCCGCAGGCTTGTTCTCCACGATGATCGGTTGCCCGAGGCGGTCCTTGAGCTTGTCACCGATCGTGCGCCCCAGTACGTCAATTGAACTGCCGGCGGGTGCGGACATGATGAATTTGATCGGCTTGTCGGGCCAGGTCTGTGCGAAGGCCAGCGAGAAGGAACAGGAGCTGGCCAGGACAAGAAGCAAGCGAAGGGCACAGGGACGGGAAAGGAACACGGAAATGGACATCGGGGAAACTCCGGGAAAGTGGGGTCGACGATCAGACGGGTCTCAGGTGGGTTCGATCTCAGGTAAGTGACAGACCGCTTCGATGTTGTGGCCGTCGGGGTCGAGCACGAAGGCGCCGTAGTAGTTTTCATGGTAGTTCGGGCGCAGGCCCGGCGGTCCATTGTCGCGCCCGCCACCTGCGATCGCGGCAAGGTGGAATGCATCGACCGCGGCCCGGGTGTCCGCACGAAAGGCGACATGCACATGCGGCTCGTTCGGCGCGCCCTCGCCGATCCAGAAATCAGGCTTGGGTGCCACGCCGAAGCCGGCGAACTTTTCGAATTCCATCAGCATGGCGTAACCGAGCGGGGCGAGCGCCACACCATAGAAGGACTTGGAACGGGCGATGTTGGACACGCTGACACTCATGTGGTCAATCATGATCCTCTCCTTTAGGGGGCGACGCGACCGCAGACCAGATACTCGAGCAACGCCTTCTGCGCATGCAGCCGATTTTCCGCCTCGTCCCACACCACGCTTTGCGGTCCGTCGATGACGTCGGCGTCGACTTCCTCGCCACGATGCGCGGGCAGGCAGTGCATGAAGAGGGCGTCCGGCTTGGCCCGCGCCATCATGGGGGCATCGACCTTCCATTGCGCAAAATCACGCAGCCGCTCGTCGTTCTCGGCTTCGAAGCCCATGCTCGTCCAGACGTCGGTCGTGACGAGGTCGGCGCCGCGGCACGCGTCCATCGGGTCCGCGAATGACGTGACATGCGGCGCTGCCGCGCTGTCTACGCGCGACATGTCGAGTTCGTAGCCGGACGGTGTCGAGACGTGGACGCGGAAGCCCAGGATCGCGGCGGCCTGCAGCCATGAATAGCAGACGTTGTTCGAGTCCCCGATCCACGCCACCGTCCGGCCCGCGATTTCGCCGCGATGCTCCACGAAGGTGTAGATGTCCGCGAGGATCTGGCACGGATGGAATTCGTTGGTGAGGCCATTGATCACCGGCACGCGCGAGTGTGCGGCGAAGCGCTCGATGATCGCTTGCTCGAACGTGCGGATCATCACCACATCGACCATGCGCGAGATGACGCGCGCCACGTCCTCGATCGGCTCGCCGCGCGAGAGTTGGGTATCGCCGCGATTCAGGTTGATGGCGATCCCGCCCAGCTGATTCATGCCCGCTTCGAACGAGACGCGGGTGCGCGTGGACGCCTTTTCGAACACCATCGCGAGCGTGCGGTCGCGTAGCGGCTGGTACAGCTCATAGCGCTTGAACCGGTCTTTGATCCACTGCGTACGGGCGAACAGGTAGGCGAACTCGTCACGGGTGAAGTCGCGCAGCTGCAAGAAGTGCCGGGGAGGTGTTGCCATCGGAGGCAAGGCGGCACTGCGCGGACGTCTCGCAGCAGCCGTTATCGTGAAATGGAATATAAGGAAAATACTAGCACGGGCAATCGAGCTTGCCCGTGTCGGATGCCCTAGTGCGCCATTGCCCCCGGTGGCGGCGCGACGCGCACCGCGGCCTCCAGCGTTTGCGCGCCCAGCAGCAGGCGCATATCGACGACGCCATCACGCCACGCCTTTTCCAGGTCGGTATCCACGGCCGCGAGCGCGTCGTCACCCGAGCGCAGCATGCCACCCACGCCGTAGGCCCGGTTGCGGCCATGCAGCTTGGCCATGTAGAGGGCCTTGTCCACCAGCCCGATCACGCGCTCCCAGCCCAGCGCAACGTCGTCCGGTGGCAGCAGGACCGGCGAATAGCCGATGGAGACCGTGATCTGGATGTAGTGACCCATGTATTGGATGGGCTCGGATGAGATGGCGTGCATGATGCGCAACACGATTTCGTCGAGGCGTTCCGCGGGCGCCATCGGCACGAACACGAGGAACTCCTCGCCGCCCCAGCGCACGATCATGTCGGAGTCGCGCAACGTGTCGCGCAGGCGCCTCGCGACGGCGATGAGCACGGCGTCACCCGCGGCATGACCGTACTGGTCATTGATCAGCTTGAAGTGATCGAGGTCGATCAGCAGAAGCGCTTGCACCGGCCTCTCGACGGTGCCGCGGCGCCGGTCGACCTCACCACGGTCTTCATTGATGAAATTCTGGAAATGGCGGCGGTTGTACAGCGCAGTCAATGGATCGCGGCTGCTCTGGAAGCTCAATTCGGTATTCTTCTGTGCGAGCAGGCGATTGGTCGTGCGCAGTTTTCGATACAGGACGGCCACGACGCCGAACGATCCCGCAAAGACGGCGGCCAGGAGCCACCAGACGCGCTGCTGCAACTGGCGGTTCTGCAGCTCGACCGATTGCAGGCTGCGCTCACGGTTCAGGCGTTCGATCTCGCGCTTGCGCTTTTCGGACTCGCGCAGTTCGCGCTCCGTTTTCTCGCGCTGAACGCTGGCGATTTCATCGCGCAGCTTGCGCTCGCGGTCAAAGAGCGCGATGGCGCCCTTGTAGTCGCCGGCGTCCGCCAGGTGCTGCCCGTACTCGACCAGGAGTTCGCCGGAGTCGGCGACCGCGCCGGCCCGTTCATATTCCTCGACCGCTTGTTCCGCCAGGCGCTTGCCCGCATCGATTCGACCCATGCCCAGGAGCGCAAATCCGATGTTGGCCTTGTTGGTGGCGGTCGTTGCCGTATTGCCCAACGCGGTCGCCAGTTCCAGTGAGCGCTGCGAAAGCTCCAGCACTTCCTTGAAATTGTTTCGCCGCAGATAGACGTCGGCCAGGTTGATGAGCGCCATGCTCTCCGCGGCATCGGAGTTGGCGCTGCGGGCAATGGCCAGCGATTCCTGCATCGCCTCGAGTTCCTGCTTGGGACGTTCGAGATACTGGAGCGCGGCCGAGTCCGCCATCCTGGCCTTGGCCATGCCGAAGGCGCTTCTGGCCAGCTTGGCCGCCTTGAACGATTCCTGGCTTTCGTCATAGGCATTCGACCATTGCTTCATCTGCGTGTGCAACACGGAGAGTTGGTAAAGGGCCGCGGAGCGCCGAAATTGATTTTGCTCGCTCGTCGCCAGGGACAGCGCTTCCAGCAGCGCCTTTTGCGCGTCCTCATTGCGCAGGAGTTGCCGCGCCGCAGTACCTGCCGAAAGCAGTGCCCAGAACCTGACGTAGGAATCGCCCGACGACCCGAGAAGTTCGCGGGCGTCCTCGGCCAGCCGGCTAGCCACGGAAACCTCCCCATTCCAGGACTGCACGGCGCCGCGTACCAGCCACGCCATGGCTATCAGGCCGTCATCGTGGACAGCCTGGCCCTCTTTCTCCAGCTGGTCGGCAAGACGCTCGGCGTCGGACGTCCGATTTGCGCGTACCAACGCCTGGCCCCGCAGGCTTTCGATGAAGCGATAGGTCCCGATGTCCGAGCGCCGGGACTGCGCCACCAGGTCCTGAAGTTCCGTCAGGACCTGCTTGGGATAGCCGTCGAGGTCGGCCTCGACTTCTCGTCCACGTTGCCTGATTTCCGCATCGCTTGCGGCGGCGCAGGGAAACGCCAGGAGGAGAATGCACAGCAGGCATATCACCGAGACCCACTTTCGGTCTGGCCCTACGCGGGGCGCCATACAGGACGTCGCCCGCGCAAAGTGCGCCTGCAACACCGCGATGCAACGAGCAACGCGGCGCGGGAGGTCGCACGTCAGGTTCATGTTGGGGCAGGTCGGGGGCATGTGGGAAGTATTTGGGAGGGCGTCGCCCTCAGGCGTGGTCGTAAGGCGATGAACGCGGTACGCGCAATGTCCAAAATGTACGCAATTGTCGTGCCTGTGCCATTGCGACCCATTCTCCGGTGAAGGTCGCGGGATGGCCACGGGCTCGGGGCCATTGAGTCAAGACTGTTCCGTTTTCTGCTTTCGTTTGCGCAGGACAACGCATTGCAGATGGTCCGGATGCAAAACGCGCTGGCGTCGCCTCATGCGCTCTTGCCACCGGACTTGCCGGTGAGCGCTGGCCGTGAGCCGTCCGAGCCCGTCTGATCAGCCCGAAATTGGCGGGGTTCAAAAAAAAACAGGCGCCCGCGGGCGCCCATCTTCATTTCCGGCGCGTGCCGCAGCGCGTCAGGCGTTAAGCCAGCGCCTTGATGGCCGTGGACAAACGCGACTTGGTGCGCGAGACCATGTTCTTGTGAACTATTTTCTTATCGGCGATCTTGTCGATCACCGCTTGCGATTCCTGCATCGTCTTGGCAGCAGCAGCCTTGTCGCCCGAGGCGATGGCTTTTTTCACCTTCTTGACTGCGGTGCGCAGCGCCGACTTGAGGCTGGCATTACGCATGCGCGTCGTTTCCGCCTGCCGGGCGCGCTTCCGCGCTTGCGCCGTATTGGCCATGAATGATTGTCCTGAAAATTTGTGGGATGCGTGCGAAGCCCGACATAATATCGGATTTCCGGCCTTCGGGCAACCCGGGGGCGTACGCGCCTCCCTACCAAGGCCACCATTTTAGTGAACCTGCTCAAGGCCTTATCCACTGTCAGCGGCATGACGCTGCTGTCCCGCATCACGGGACTCATCCGGGAAAGCCTGCAGGCGGCGCTGTTTGGCGCGGGACTGCAGATGGACGCGTTCCAGGCCGCCTTCCGTTTGCCCAACCTCCTGCGCAGAATGTTCGCGGAAGGCGCCTTTTCGCAGGCCTTCGTGCCGATCCTGGCCGAATACCAGCGGCAGCGAGGCGACGAGGCCACGCGTGGCCTCGTCGGCAAGGTGGGGGCCATCCTCGCTCTGGTGCTTCTGGGAGTCACGGTTGTCGGCGTGCTGGCCGCGCCGGCGCTGGTCTACGTGCTGGCCAGCGGCTTTGCGCAAACACCCGGCAAGATCGAGCTGACCGCCGATCTCATCCGCATCGTCTTCCCCTACATTCTGTTCGTTTCGCTCGTTTCACTCGCGGGCGGCGTGTTGAATGTATACCGGCGTTTCGCCGTGCCGGCTTTCACGCCGGTTCTGCTCAACGTGTCGATCATCGCGTCGGCGATATTCCTCGCGAAGTATTTCGATCCGCCGATCAAGGCGCTGGCCTGGGGCGTGTTCATTGGCGGCATCGCCCAGCTCGCATTCCAGATCGCGCCGCTGGCTCGGATCGGCATGTTCCCTCGCTTCGAACTCGATTGGCGCGACCCCGGTGTGCGCCGCGTGCTGTTGAACATGGGCCCGGCACTGATCGGCGTTTCGGCAGCACAGATTTCGGCGCTGATCAACACGCAGCTCGCGTCGATGCTGGGCGACGGGCGCATTTCCTGGATTACCTACGCCGATCGCCTGATGGAGTTCCCGAGCGCGATGCTTGGCGTGGCGCTGGGCACGGTCCTGCTGCCGACCCTGGCCAAGCATCACAGCGATGCCGACAACCAGCAATATTCATCGCTGCTTGACTGGGGACTTAGGCTGGCCTTCCTGCTTGCGCTTCCGGCGGCGATCGCGTTGTGGCTGCTCGCCTTGCCGCTCGTCACGACCCTCTATCACTATGGAAAATTCACCGTCAACGACGTATGGCAAACCCGGTCTGCGCTGTTGGGCTACAGCGCCGGCCTGCTGGGACTGATCGTAGTGAAGATCCTCGCGCCGGGCTTTTACGCGCGCCAGAACATCAAGACGCCGGTCCGCATCGCGTTCTTCACGGTGTTCGTCACGCAGACATTGGCGTTCGTGCTCATGTGGCGAATCGGCCACGCGGGCCTGACGCTCGCGACGAGCGTTGGAGCCTGTGTGAATGCGGGATTGCTGTTCTGGTTCCTGCGCAAGCGCGGATTCTATGAGCCGCGGGCCGGCTGGTTCATGTTCCTGTGCAAGCTGCTGGTCGCGCTGGGTGTCCTGGCAGCGCTGCTTTTTGCGCTGAGCGGTACACCTGCCGTGTGGCTGGAGTCCGGCCCGTGGCAACGCGTGGGCCGACTTGGGGGCATCATTGCGGCCGGCATGGCCGTCTACTTCGCAACGCTATATCTGCTGGGATTCCGGCTCGCCGATTTCGACCGGCGGGAGCACTAGAACCTATCAGGTGGCCTTGCGGTGCGGACAGCGGGTCTTGGTGCAATCGGCATAGAGGTACAGTGCATGCTCGTTGATCTTGAAGCCCCGGTCGTTTGCGACCTTGATCTGGCGTTTCTCGATCTCGGCGTCGTAGAACTCCTCCACCCGCCCGCACTGCATGCATACCAGATGATCGTGGTGGGTGCCTTCATTGAGTTCGAACACGGCTTTTCCGGACTCGAAATGATGGCGCGCCAGGAGGCCTGCCTGTTCGAATTGGGTCAGCACGCGATAGACCGTCGCCAGGCCGATGTCCATCCCTTCGGCCAGCAGGAGTTTGTAGACGTCCTCCGCCGTAAGGTGGCGGACCTTGGACGCTTCAAACAGATTGATGATCTTTAGGCGCGGAAGCGTTGCCTTCAGTCCCGCGCTCTTCAGGTCGGCAGTGGTGCTCATTCGTTCGTTCCCAGGGACTCGCCCGGATATAATAACCGCTTATGCGAATCGACCCCAAAGCAACAGCCATGACCTCTCGTTTGCTTGCCCGGGTCCGTAGCCCGGTGATGGCCATACTCATTGCGTTGGCCACCACCGCCTGCTCGACGCTGACGTCCCCTTTCGACAACTTCATCCCGTACGTCAGCCAGTTCGGCATCTACAAGCTCGACATCAACCAGGGTAACTTTCTTTCCCAGGATATGGTCGACAAGCTGAAGGAGGGCCAGACCCGCCAGCAGGTGCGCACGGTGCTGGGCACGCCACTTCTCACCAGCGTGTTCCGGGACAATCGCTGGGACTACCTTTACGAATACCGCAAGAATGGCCGCCTGCAGACGCATCGACAATTCACCGTGTATTTCCAGGGTGATGTGCTGACCCGATGGGAAGGCGACGAAATGCCGAAGTCCGTGCTGGAGTTGAATCGCACGGCGGCGACGCGCGCCCTGCCTGACGACCCCTACGGTGACGACGCCGGAATCATCGGCAGGGTCATCGACTGGTTCAACAAGCTGGGCGATCCATCCGCGCAGCCGGTTCCCTGACCATGGACGCGGTCCGGCTCGCGATCGCGGGCGCCGCCGGTCGCATGGGACAGGCGCTGATCGAGGCCACGCTCGCCATGCCGGAAGTCGTGCTGGCCGCCGCGTTCGATAGGGAAGGGAGTCCGGCGATTGCGCGCGACGCCGGTGAACGCTTCGGCCTCGCCACCGGAGTGCGCGTGGGGCACCATGTCCCCTCCTTGCTGCGAACCACCGATGTCCTCATCGATTTTACACGCCCCGAAGGCACGCTGGCGCACATCGCGGCCTGCGCGGACGCCGGTGTGGGGGCGGTGGTCGGTACCACCGGATTGAACGACGCACAGAAGGCCGAGTTGGCGCGCTTTGCGCAGCGCGTGCCGATTGTCTACGCGGCTAACATGAGTGTGGGCATCGTGGTCCTGCTATCGCTGGTGGAAACCGCCGCAGCCAAATTGGGACCCGGATTCGACGTCGAGATCGTCGAGATGCACCACAAGCACAAGGTCGATGCGCCCTCCGGGACTGCGCTGCAACTGGGCGAGGCCGCGGCCGCGGGCATGGGGCGCCAACTCTCCGACTGCGCGGTGTACGCGCGGGAGGGCCATACCGGAGAGCGCCGACCCGGCGCGATCGGTTTCGCGGCGCTACGGGGAGGCGACGTCGTGGGCGAGCACACGGTGATTTTCGCCGGCGCTGGCGAGCGGGTGGAACTCTCCCATCGCGCGACATCGCGCCAGAATTTTGCGAACGGCGCGCTGCGCGCTGCTCTGTTCGTCGCGGCAAAACGCAAGGACCAGCAGACTGGTCTTTTTGACATGCAAGACGTATTGGGGCTGTGATGAGGGGACTGTGATGAGGGGATTGCGCTGATGGCGACTGTCCAGGCTTTCGATCTTTCGCAACGCAACGCTGTCGTTACCGGCGGCGGCTCCGGGCTCGGCCTGGCGATTGCCCGCGGTCTTGCGCAAGCGGGCGCGCGGGTGGTCATCAATGGCCGCAATCGCGCCAAGCTCGATGCGGCCGCAGCGGATCTCGTCGACGAGGGCTTGCGCGTCAGCGTCAACGCGTTCGATGTTACGGATGAAGCGGCCGTCAATGCGGGGATGTTGGACATCGAACGCTCGGTAGGTCCGGTCGACATCCTGGTCAACAATGCGGCCGTCAACAATCGGAAGCCCTTCGACGAGTACACGCTCGCTGAATGGCGCGCCCTGCAGGACGCCAATTTCGATGGCCCGTTCCTGGTCACACGTGCCGTGGTGCCGGGGATGAAGGCGCGCCGCAGCGGCAAGATCATCAATATCTGTTCGCTGGCCTCCGATATCGGTCGGCCCAACATCGTCGCCTATGCGGCAAGCAAGGGTGGGCTCAAGATGATGACGCGCGCGCTTGCCGTCGAGCTCGCACCACACAATGTGCAGGTGAATGGCATCGCCCCGGGATTCTTCAAGACGGAAATGAACACGGCCTTGATCGACAATGCCGAATTCTCGGCGTGGGTCGCCAAGCGCACGCCAGCGGGACGATGGGGCGATCCCAAGGAAATTGCCGGCGCCGCCGTATTCCTGGCCTCTCCTGCAACGAGCTACATCACAGGGCATCTGCTCTATGTCGACGGAGGCTTCAGCGCCGCGTATTGATAGCCTGCATGTCCCGTCGGGAGCGTTGAGGGCGAAGCAGGGCATGGGGTATAATTCGGCAGATACAGCGGGGAAGGCCAAGCCTTCCCCGTTTGCACGTCCCCCGGTTGTTCGTCAACAGTTCGCCCAGAGGCCCCATGAACGCGCCTGAAGCCGCCGCCGCGACCATCCTCGCCACCGCAGCGCTCTTTCCTACGGCGACGCCCGCGTTGCTGGCGCTGGCCGACGGCACAGTATTTCGCGGCAGGGCGATCGGCGCACTTGGGCTCACCACGGGCGAAGTCGTGTTCAACACGGCAATGACCGGCTACCAGGAGATCCTCACCGACCCTTCGTACGCCGGGCAGGTCGTCACGCTGACCTATCCGCACATTGGAAATACCGGCGTCAATGCTGAAGATGTCGAATCGCATCGCATTTTTGCCGCCGGGCTGGTGATTCGCGACCTGCCGCGCCTGGAGTCGAATTGGCGGTCCACGGGAGCGCTCGCCGATTACCTTCGCGGCAACAAGGTGGTCGGCATCGCCGACATTGACACGCGCAAGCTGACCCGCATCCTGCGCGAAAAGGGCGCTCAGAACGGCTGCATCGTCGCCGCGACGACGCTCGGCGCGTTGGACGAAGCTGATGCCATTGCAAGTGCGCGCGCGGCCCCCTCCATGGCTGGCCTCGATCTCGCCAAGGTGGTTTCCTGCACGAAGCGTTATTCGTGGAACGAGGGCGTCTGGTCGCTGGACGACGGATATGCCGAAGCCCCGTCCGGAAAATTCCACGTCGTCGCCTACGACTACGGCATCAAGTACAACATCCTGCGCATCCTCGCTGCACGTGGTTGCAAGCTAACCGTGGTGCCGGCACAGACGTCGGCCGCTGACGTGCTGTCGCTGCGGCCCGACGGCGTCTTCCTGTCCAATGGGCCGGGCGACCCGGAACCCTGCACTTACGCGGTCGCGGCCATCCGCGAAATTGTCGACAGCGGCATGCCCACCTTCGGCATCTGCCTTGGCCACCAACTGCTGGGATTGGCATCGGGTGCGCGCACGGTCAAGATGAAATTCGGCCACCACGGCGCCAATCATCCGGTGCTCGACAAGGACACGGGGCAGGTGCTGATCACGAGCCAGAATCACGGCTTTGCCGTGGACCCGGCCACGCTGCCTGCCAACGTCCGCATCACGCACGTGTCGCTGTTCGATGGCAGCCTGCAGGGTATCGCACGCACCGACCGTCCCGCATTCAGTTTCCAGGGGCATCCGGAAGCGAGTCCCGGCCCACACGACCTGCGCTACCTGTTCGATCGGTTCTTGAGCCTGATGGAAAATTCGAAGACGGAAAAATCGGGCACGCAAAAATCAGTGGCGGCCAAGGCCTAGCCATGCCCAAGCGTACCGACATCGAATCCATCCTGATCATCGGCGCCGGCCCGATCATCATCGGACAGGCTTGCGAGTTCGACTATTCGGGCGCGCAAGCCTGCCGAGCGTTGCGCGAGGAGGGCTATCGCGTCATCCTCGTCAACAGCAATCCGGCGACGATCATGACTGATCCGGAAATGGCCGATGTCACGTACATCGAGCCGATCACGTGGCCGATGGTCGCCAAGATCATCGAGCGGGAACGCCCGGACGCGCTGCTGCCGACGATGGGTGGGCAGACGGCCCTCAATTGCGCGCTCGACCTGGCGCGGGAAGGCATCCTGAACAAATTCGACGTCGAATTGATCGGCGCGACGAAGAAGGCTATCGACAAGGCCGAGGACCGAGAAAAATTCAAGGCGGCCATGACTCGCATTGGCCTGGGCTCGGCCCGTTCCGGAATCGCCCACAATCTTGAACAGGCGCTGGAAGTGCAGGCCGACATCGGCTTCCCTGCCGTGCTTCGGCCCTCGTTCACGCTCGGCGGAAGCGGCGGGGGCATCGCCTACAACAAGGACGAGTTCGTCGAAATGGTCAAGCGCGGCTTGGACCTCTCGCCCACGCACGAAATGCTTATCGAGGAATCGCTGCTGGGCTGGAAAGAGTTCGAGATGGAGGTTGTCCGCGACAAGAAGGACAACTGCATCATCGTGTGCTCGATCGAGAACCTCGACCCGATGGGCGTGCATACGGGCGACTCGATCACCGTGGCGCCGGCGCAGACGCTGACGGACAAGGAATACCAGATCATGCGCGACGCCTCGATCGCGGTGTTGCGCGAAGTGGGCGTCGATACCGGTGGCTCGAACGTGCAATTCGCGATCAATCCCGCCGATGGCCGGATGCTCGTCATCGAGATGAACCCGCGCGTGTCGCGTTCGTCGGCACTGGCGTCCAAGGCCACCGGCTTCCCGATCGCCAAGGTCGCGGCCAAGCTGGCGGTGGGCTACACGCTGGACGAGCTGCGCAACGACATCACCGGCGGGCAGACACCGGCGTCCTTCGAGCCGACCATCGACTACGTGGTGACCAAGGTGCCGCGCTTCGCGTTCGAGAAATTCAAGCAGGCGGACGATCGTCTCACTACGCAGATGAAATCGGTGGGCGAGGTCATGGCCATCGGCCGCACGTTCCAGGAGTCGTTGCAAAAGGCCTTGCGTGGACTGGAAGTGGGCGTCGACGGCTTCAACCTCAAAACGGTCGAGCCGGAAGAGATCGCGGATGAGCTGGCCTATCCGCGCGCCGAGCGGCTCTGGTACGTCGCCGACGCGTTCGGCATCGGCATGTCGCTGGAAGAAGTGCACTCGCACACGAAGATCGACCCGTGGTTCCTGGCGCAGATCAAGGAAATCGTCGACCTGGAATTGAAGCTCGACAAGCGCACGCTCGATTCGATTACGTCGGCCGAGTTACGCGAATTGAAGCGGAAGGGTTTCTCCGACCGTCGGCTGGCCTATCTCTTCAAACTCACCGAAACGGATGTGCGCGAGCGCCGTCACGCGGACGGCATTCGACCAGTGTACAAGCGCGTGGATACCTGCGCGGCGGAGTTCGCGACGCGTACTGCCTACATGTATTCGACCTATGAGGAAGAGTGCGAGGCCGAGCCGACAGACCGCAAGAAGGTCATCGTGCTGGGTGGCGGGCCGAACCGCATCGGGCAGGGCATCGAGTTCGATTATTGCTGCGTGCATGCTGCCATGGCGCTGCGCGAAGACGGCTTTGAGACGATCATGGTCAACTGCAATCCGGAAACCGTCTCCACCGACTACGACACTTCCGATCGTCTCTATTTCGAACCGGTCACGCTCGAAGACGTGCTCGAGATCGTCCACGTGGAAAAGCCGTGGGGTGTCATCGTCCAGTACGGCGGCCAGACGCCGCTCAAGCTCGCGCGCGACCTGGAAAAATTCGGCGTCCCGATCATCGGCACTACGCCGGACATGATCGACATGGCGGAGGACCGCGAGCGCTTCCAGCAGATGTTGCATCGGTTGAACCTGAGGCAGCCTCCGAACCGCACGGCGCGCACGGAAGAAGCCGCGCTGGCCGCCGCTGCCGAGATCGGCTATCCGCTGGTCGTACGGCCCTCGTACGTGCTCGGCGGACGCGCAATGGAAATCGTGCACGAGCAGCGCGACCTCGAGCGTTACATGCGCGAGGCGGTCAGCGTATCCAATGATTCGCCCGTGCTGCTCGACCGCTTCCTGAACGATGCGACGGAGGTCGATGTCGATGCCATCTGCGACGGCACCGATGTGCTGATCGGTGGCATCATGGAACACATCGAGCAGGCGGGTGTGCATTCCGGCGATTCGGCGTGCTCGCTCCCACCCTATTCGCTTACCGCCGAAGTGCAGGAGGAGCTGCGCCGGCAAACGGTGGCCATGGCCAAGGGACTCAATGTCGTCGGCCTCATGAACGTCCAGTTCGCGCTGCAGTATGACGAACACGACTGCGCCGTGGTCTATGTGCTGGAAGTCAACCCGCGTGCGTCCCGCACGGTTCCCTATGTATCCAAGGCAACCGGTCGCCCGCTTGCGAAGATCGCGTCGCGCTGCATGGTCGGCACCACGCTCAAGCAGCAGGGCGAGGCTGGCGAAATCGTGCCGCCGTACTTTTCGGTGAAGGAAGCCGTCTTTCCGTTCATCAAGTTTCCGGGCGTTGATACGATCCTCGGGCCGGAGATGAAATCCACGGGCGAAGTGATGGGTGTGGGCGAGTCGTTCGGCGAAGCGTTCGTCAAGAGCCAGCTCGCGGCAGGCGTTCGGCTGCCGGAAGGCGGGAACGCGTTCATCAGCGTCAAGAACGCCGACAAGGCCAAGGTCATAGAAATCGCGAAGATGCTCGCCGACTTGGGCTTCCAGCTGGTTGCAACGCGCGGCACTGCTACCGCGCTGTCGGTCGCGGGCGTGTCGGTTTCCATCGTGAACAAGGTAGCCGAAGGCCGGCCGCATATTGTGGATATGATGAAGAACGACGAGATCGCGCTGGTGGTCAACACCGTGGAAGAAAAGCGTGCGGCGATCCAGGACAGCTACCAGATCCGTCGCGCGGCATTGGTGGACCAGATCCCAACCTATACGACGCTCGCTGGCGCGCGCGCCGCTGCGATCGGCATGCGTGCGATGCGCGGCCTTACTCCGTATTCGATCCAGCAGCTGCATGAGCGGCTGAACTGAGGCAGACATGGCAAAAGTTCCGATGACCGTCGAAGGTGCCGAGCGCCTCAAAGTTGAATTGCAGCGGCTGAAGGGTGTCGAGCGCCCATCCGTCATCTCCGCCATCGCGGAGGCACGCTCGCATGGCGACCTGTCCGAAAACGCCGACTACGACGCAGCGAAGGAGCGGCAGAGCTTCATCGAAGGCCGCATCGCTGAAGTGGAGTCGAAGCTCGCCAATGCGCAGGTGATCGACCCCAAGTCGCTCGATGCCGACGGCCGCGTGGTGTTCGGCGCAACCGTCGACCTGGAGGATGCGAAGAGTGGCGACACAGTCACCTACCAGATCGTCGGCGACGACGAGGCCGACATCAAGCACGGCAAGATTTCCGTCAGCTCGCCCATTGCCCGCGCGCTGATCGGCAAGAGCGAAGGCGACACGGCGGACGTGCAGGCGCCCGGCGGCGTGCGCAGCTACGAGGTGCTGGCCGTGCGCTACGGTTAACTGGCGCCCGACGGTGCGGGTGCTCGTGCGTTGACCAACGCGATGCCCGCTCCAACCAACGCAACCGCCGCGAGAAATGCCGGCGTGATGCGATCCCCCAGCACGAAATGCCCGAAAGCCACGCCGAATAGCGGCGTCAGGAACGCGAACACCGACAGCCGGCCCCCCAGGTACCTCGTCAACAGCCAGAACCACGCCAGGTAACTCGCGAACGCGACGACGATGGCCTGGTACGCGAGGCTGGCGATGCCGAGGGGAGAGAACGCGATGACGCCTGGCTCTCCCAGCGCACGCGACACCAGCGGCAGCAGCGCAGCCGATACCGCGAGCTGATAGAACAACACCCGCGTAGCTTCGATGCGCGAAAGTGTTGTCGTGCGAATCACAACCGTCGTCGCCGCCCAACCGATGGCCGCGAGTACGCCGAACAGGTCGCCCAGCCACGTCGAGCGTTCTGCGCCGAAGCCATCGGCGAACGCCGCGACAATGCCGCCGAAAGCAAGTGCCACGCCGATCCACTGTATTGCGCGCAGACGCTCGCTGGGAATGAACCTGGCGAGTCCCAGCGCCGTGAGGATCGGCGCCAGGTAGATGAACACGACCATCCTTGCCGCGGTAGTGTGGCCAAGTCCGGCGTAGATCAGCGCGAATTCGCCGGCGAACAGGAGGCCGGCGACCATGCCGGGAATGAGTGTGGCGTCGCGCCGCCACAGGACAATGCCGCGCCAACGTGCCCACGCGAGCACGAGCACGCAGGCGATGGCGGAGCGCAGCGCGCCCTGCATCACCAGCGAAATGCCGGGGGCGGCGAACTTGATCGCGACCTGCTGGAAGCCCCAGAGCGCGGACAGCACGACCATCAGCGTGATCGCGAGGCCGTCGAGCGGCCGGCGTGCGTCCATCAGGCGTTGACCATCATGCGTGCAGCCGGCGAACTACTCTGCGATGGGTCAGGTCTTGCGTCGGCGACGCAGCGTGCTTTCAGCCGATTTTCCGCTTCCTGCCGGGGGTTTCTTGGCCCACGCTTCGCGCGGATTGGGCTTGGCGCTGAAGGAACGCGGCGTGGTCTTCGCCGTCCACGACGACTTGCGCTTGCCCACAGGCGCGTCTTCGGTCGTGCGGGTCCGGCGAGGTGGCGACGCCGCGCCTCGTAACGGCAAGGGCGCGCCCCGCGGCGGCAGCGGCGCGCCTTCCGGCAGCGCGTTGAAGCGCGCTGCGCCCCGCGTTCCCTTGCCGATCTGCGGCGCGTCGGCCTGCGTGCCGCGCCGTCGTTCGCGAATGGGATCCACGGGCGTGCGCGGTCCGGACTTGGGCGCCTTCGGTCGCTTGGCGCCAGACTTGGTCGCAGCCTTCGGCTCGCGCTTGATGGGCGCAGGCTTCTTCACTTCGGGATTCGGCCGCCAGACCACCAGCACCTTGCCCAGATGCTGGACCGCCGCGCAGTCCATGTCGGCGCAGATGGTCGCGAGCAGCGCCTCGCGGTCTTCGCGGGCGTCGCTGAATACACGCACCTTGATTAATTCGTGCTTGGCAAGCGCCAGGTCGATTTCTGCGGCAACCGCGGGCGTCAGGCCGTGCTGGCCGATGATGACGACCGGGTCGAGGTGGTGCGCCTTGGCGCGCAATGCGCGGCGCTGGGTGGAAGTGAGGGCGTCCATACGCCTAGTTTATAGGATTGCGGTGTTGACCTGCATCAAGGGTCAAGTTGCCTTGTGGACGTATCGTCAAAGAGCCGTGCATTGCAGCCGACCCGCCGCGCCGGCAGTCCTGCAGGAACAACGAGGAGCCACCATGTCCGACGATCTGCAATCAGGCGGAATCCTTGCGCGAACATGGCGGCGGCTGACCACGCCCAGCGCCCGGTGGTCGGTTCTGGCGCTCGTTCTCATCGGGATCGTCGTCGGTGCCGGCAGCATCATCGGCACGCAAATAATGGTGGCTGTCACCGGAACCAACGAGTTCTGCGGCGGCGCATGCCATTCGATGCAGTGGGTCGCGACCGAGTACAAGCAGAGCGGACATTTCGCCAATCGCACCGGCGTACAGACAGGCTGCCACAACTGCCACATTCCCCACAGCTACCCGGAACTCCTCTGGTACAAGGCCAAGGCGGGCACCAAGGACGTGATCGGCGAAATGCGGGGCGTCATCTCGACGGAGGACAAATTCAAGAGCGAACGCACGCGGATGGCCAAGCTGGTCTGGGCGGAGTTCCGGGAAACGGATTCCGCCAACTGCCGGACCTGTCACGCGTTCTCGCCCGAGGTCCTCGCCAAGCAGAAGGACTTTGCGCAAAAAATACACGCCGGCCGCAAAGCCGAGAACAAGACCTGCATCGACTGCCATACGGGTGTTGCGCACGAGGCGCCGGCCGAATAGGGATGGGTGTGCGCGAGCCGCCAGGCATGGCACCGACTTGACCGCGCTCCCGTCAATGTTGATCTGCGTCAATGTGCTGACGCATGACGTCTAGCCTTCGCAAAGGCAGGTAGTGTCGTGCGCAAAAACTGCCGACCATCCACTTGACGAGGATCGACATGACCCACCGAAAACTGAGGCTCTGCCTTTTTGCATGTGTGTTCGCCTGTAGCGGTGAACAAGGCCATCCAGGCGAAGGATTTCAAGGCGTTCGAAGCGGCCTATACCGCCGCGATCAACGACTGTAACGCTTGCCACAAGGACATTGGCTACGGCTTCATCAAGGTAGTGAAGCTCAAGTCACCGGCCGATAGCGGTATCGACTACTCCACCATCAAGTGGGAGCCCGGGGACGTTCCCAAATAGGTGCCGCAGGAATTTCCTGCAACGCATGCGCGCCACGAAGTCTGCGTTGCAGAAATGAAAAGCCGGCGTGAGCCGGCTTTTTCCTGATACGAACCCGTTTGGTTTCGCAAACGGAGCGGGCCCGACTCAGTTGGCCACTTACATGGCCAGGATCCACTTGACGAGCGCCTTGACGTCGTCCGGCTTGGCCTTCACTTCGGGATGGCCCTTAGCCGAAGTCAGCGTTGCCACCAGATTCGCCTCGGCCTCGGCATTGCCCTTGAATTTGGCGGCGGTGGCCTTGAACGACGGCCCTATTTTCTTCGCGTCCACGGCGTGGCAGTTGAGGCAGCCACTACTCTTGGCGAGTGCGCTTTGATCCTGCGCGCCTGCCGTGCCCGCGGCCGCCACCAGCGCCAGCGACGTCAACGCCACCATCGTCATCCTGTTCATGTGCCAGTCCTCCAAAACCGTACCGCGCGCGGCGGCGAGAACGTCAAACCTACGTTTGGCGCTGAGCCTAGCTTGCGGGAATGTCCGCGGGAGCGGTTGATTTGGATCAACGTATTGCATTGGGAGTTCCGGTAGTGTCCTACGATCGGCGCTATGCTGTCTCGTTGCATCAAAGCCTGCGTTGGCCGACGCGCAGCGGCCTTTCACGCATTGCCAGGAAACACCGAGCACGCCGCATTGGAAGTCCACAGATCCGCGCTGATCGGCCAGTCCGCCGCACGCACTTTCGACCTGATCGAAGCGGCGGAACACTATCCGACCTTCGTCCCCTGGTGCGCCAATGCGGTAATACTCGCCCGCGACGACAGCGAAGTGACCGCACGAATCTCGATCGACTATCACGGCCTGAACTTCGACCTGACCACCAGAAACCCGAAGCGCCGTCCGCACTGGATGGCGATACATCTCGAAAGCGGCCCGCTGCGGAGGTTGGAGGGTGAATGGCGGTTGCGCGAACTGGCGGCCGAGTCCTGCAAGGTCGAATTCACGCTTCGCTGCGAATTCGACAGCGTCGCCGGGTTGCTCGCCGGCAACGTTTTCGACCGGATTGCCGACTCGGTGATCGACGCCTTCGCGCTTCGCGCCGTGCGGATGGAACGATATGACGCGCGACCCAACGATGCCGGGGCGCTGTCAATACAGGGAAATTGCTCATGACCGACCGAGGCGGCGTGGAATTGAAAAGTCTCTCGAATTTTTCACGGAGATCGGCCATGACCCGTTCGCGGCCGTACGCGTTTGCGCGCATCGCCGGCGCAATGTGGATTCCGATTTGGATGCTTACGGCCGGTATCGCCTGCGCGCAGACACGGTCGCCGGCTCCCGCAGTGGATGAAAATTCGGCCGCACGGCAAGTCCAGCAGGAGGCCACCCAACCGCTGAACAACGCGCCGGTGTGGCGCGACGTGACGCGCGCTGCGCACGTCGGTAGTGTTCTGGCGGCGCGATGGTTGCGCTCGGGGTGCTGGGTCTGGCGGTGTTCTATATGATCCGCGGCCCGATCGACAAGCGCGGCGGGCGGCTGATCCAGCGCTTTACTCCCGTTGACCGATACGCGCACTGGCTGCTCAGCGGGCTGAGGCTCGACTTCCCCAATTTCGACCAGACGCGATGGACGATGCACACCGCCAACATCGTGCACGCAGTCGCGGCCTATGTCGCCATTTCGCTGGCCCTTGTGCACGTCCACCTGGGGACCATTGGCATGGTCGGCGCCTATCGGGCGATGCGCGACGGCACCGTCGACGAGAGCTGGGCCAAACATCACCACGCGTTTTGGAACGAGGATGTTGTCGCCGGTCGGTCGCGCGAGCACTTCGTGGAAGCCGTCCCGGCGCCCGCGGCAGATCCGATGTCGCGCACACGGTCGGCGTAGCCCGGATTACGAGGAGATTTTCGAATGCCCCCTGCCGAACCGACACTGGCGACGCTATCCAACCCGGCGCTGCGTTATTTCCTGGCGACGCGCCCGCCATTCCTGTCCGTCACCTTCGTCGCCGCGCTGATCGGACTCGCCACGGCTTATGCCAGTGGTGTGGCCGTCAGCCCGGTTTCCGGCACCATGACTATCGTGTTCGCGCTGGTGGCCCACGCCGGTATCAATGTCCTGAATGACTACTACGATGCGCGCAACGGGACCGATGCGATCAACACCGAACGCGTGTTCCCTTTCACCGGCGGCAGCCGCTTCATCCAGAACGGCGTGCTTACGATGCGCGAGACCGCGGGCTTCGGCATTGCGCTGTTTGCGCTCGTCATTACCGCGGGGCTTTGGCTCGCCTACGTATCGGCGTCCGGACTGATCTGGATCGGGGCGGCAGGATTGTTCGTGGGCTGGACGTACTCGGCGCCGCCCCTCAAATTCAACAGCAGGGGATTGGGCGAACCGTGTGTTTGGGCCGGCTTCGCGCTGATCGCCGTGGGCGCGGATTTCGTGCAACGCGGCACTCTGTCCACGCTTCCGCTGATTGCGGTAACCGGCTACGCATTGCTGGTCACAAACATTCTCTTCATCAACCAGTTCCCCGATCGCAAGGCCGATGCGGCGGCGGGGAAGCATCATTGGGTGGTCAGACTCGGGGTCGAACGCGCGCGCTGGGGCTATCTGTTCATCGCCGGGGCGGCCTACCTCTGGGTCCTGGGCGCCGTGTGCACGGGGGCATTGCCATGGCCGGTGCTGGTCGCACTGCTGCCGGCCGTCCTGTCCGCAAGCGCTGCGCGCGACCTGTTGCGCTTTGCCGCCGTCCCGCAACGATTGACGCCGGCAATTCAGCAGACCATTGCGGCCGCATGCTTGTCCGGCGCGTTGCTGGCAGCGGCGCTGGTGGCGTGGCGCTGGTTTGCCTGAATCCAATTGCCTGGACCCAACTACGCCGCATAAGCGACGACCACAACGAGGATTCCACATGCCCGGCACGTACTTGACCACCGCGCACTGGACGGCCGAGCTGTACCAAGCCATCGATTCCAAGGACACCCGACGCTTCTTGTCGTTCTTGACCGACGATGCGCGATTCCAGTATGGAAATCATACGCCGGCGATCGGATCCGTGGCGATCGGCACGGCCGTTGACGGATTTTTCTCGAGCATTCGCGCCAGTCACCACGACATCCTCAACAACTGGGAGCCGCAAGGCCATCTCATTTCGCAGGGGATGGTGTCCTACACGCGACTCGACGGCGGCACCGTCACGCTGCCGTTCGTGAATGTCTTCGCGATGCGCGACAAACTGGTCCGGGACTACATGATCTACGTCGATGCGACGCCGCTGTACGCGCCCGCAATCTAGCCGGCACCTGGCACCTGGCGCACGGACGAATCGCTGCGCGAGACGTGTTACATCAGGCTGCAGTGGTGACTACTTCGTCGCGCCAAAACTCGCCAACGGCGATACGGGCAGCGGCGGCGCGTCGAACTTGTACGTCACCGTCAGGTAGAAGATATTCTGGTGGCCGTTGGTGAACGCGTCATAGCCATTCAGGTAGCTCAAGTTGGTGTTGGTGGCGACCGCCGGATACGGCAACCCATACTGGTACCCGTCGGTGCCGATGTCGTTGTGGTTGTATTTCTCGTACGCATAGCCCGCCGTGAACGACCAGTTCTGGTTGTAGGCGTATATCCCTTTGACGTTCAACGACTGCTGCTTGGAGTCGTCGAAGTTGCCGATATTGAGCGGGTTGCCGAAGCCGGCTGGGCCCGCGACCATTTGGCCGGTGGCGTCCTGCGAAGAGAACGACGCGGCGCCGTTGTTCTGCACGTACAGGTACGACGCCTTCACCATCAACGTCGGACTCACCGGCCAGTCCAGCCCTGCCCCGATCATGTAGGTCTGGTCCTTGGTACTGGAGTTCCAATTGTAGGAGCCCGCGTTCGGTGTAGCGGTGGGACTGTAGCAATTCGGGTTGGCCGTCGTGCAGAAGCCTGGCGGCGGCGTCGGGCCGCCGGCAACCGTACCGATGTACCGGTGGTCTGACCCGTATTTCGTTTCTTCCCAGCTGCCGAATGCGCTCAGAATCAACTTGCCGGCTTCGCCCCAGTTCCCGGTCAGGAAATAACCCTGGCGGTCCGAACCGGTTCGGCCATAGGTGACGTTGTCGTAATCCTGCTTCGCCCACGTTCCCTCGAACGAGAAGCCCAGCAGCGGCAGCGGATTGTAGTCCAGGTACAGCTTGACCTGGTTGGTCGTGCTGGACTGTAGATCGAAGGCCGACGTGTAGGATGACAGGTAGGCGGGGTTGTTCGCGGTCAGTCCGGCATTGCTGTAGTTCAGCGTCGAGTCGCGCTTCAGGTACTGGTACTTGAGGCGGCCGCTGATCGTGTCGAGCATCGTATTCTTGTACTCGACCCAGAGCTTGCTCCAGTGCGACTTGTCGTAGTCAACGCGGGTCTGGTCCAGGTTGTTGTAGTCATAGCCGAATCCCAGCTTCTGTCCCCTCGCGAAACGCCACCACAGATCGAATCCGACGTTGTTCTTGGTGTAGTTGTACAAGTCGTTTTCGCAGTTGCCCACCACCGTGGTAAGGCCGACCGTTCCGCAGCCAAGACCTCCGGTCAACGGTTGCGCAGGGGCATTGCCGTATTCGACGACGTCCGACCGGTTCGCGAGTTTCGTCCAGTAATAGTAGACGCGCGTGTCCACGTTGGTCATCGGCGCCGCCGTCCAGCCAAGTGCAAAAGCCTGGTTCACGTTCTTGCCGTTGAACGTGTTCTCGCTGGGCAGCGTCGGCGCATAGGCGGGACCGGAGTTGAGCGCAAATTGACCCAGGTCCGCACTGCTCTTCGTCTCCGACCATGTGTATCGCGCGGAAATCACCGAGCGCCACGGCAGGTCGCGGTAGTTGGCCGACGCGGTGAACTTGTTGAACGTGTTGTCCGGCGGCAGATAGGTCGTGTCGAGCAGGTTGCCGCCGAAGAACGGGTTGGTCCATTGCAGCGTCTCGTTCGAGTTGTCGAACTTGCTGTAGTCCCAGCGCAGCGACGCGGTCGCCTTGCTCGTCTGGTATCCGCCTTCAGCGCCCCAGTTGCTCGTCTTGTACTGCGTGGGTATCGCCAAGTCGACGAAACCGTTGCCTGGGCTCGTACCGTTGGCGCCGGAACCGACCTTGGCGCCGCTGAAGCTCACCTGATTGCCGTCGGCGCGAAAATACCACGGGCTGTTCTTCTGCCATTCAACATACCCACCGGCGTCCCGGCGCTCGTAGCCCAAGTTGAAACCATTCCAGGTCGCCGGGTTGATCTGGGGAAACGCGGCCACCAAAACGTTGCCGCCGACGCCGACGAAGGGCGTGCGTGCCGACGTCGAGAAATTGTGCGGCATGTCGTTGAGGTACGCCCCGACCTTGAAGATGTCGTACATGCCGCCGCGTACGTACATGAACTGGTCGGTACGGCCGAAATTCTCGCCGTAGCCGTCGAACCACGTCGTGCTGTTGCGGCCGCGGGCGCCTACGTTCGACAACGCGCCATTGCCCAGGTCCTGGTATTCCTCGAGCTTGGCGGTGTCGGCGGCATTCTGGTTGTTGTAGATCGCCCCGAGCGTTGCGGTCCCTTGCACCCGCATCGGGTCGTCATCGCCGGCGAAGGCGGGTGTCGCGACGAACAGGCCGGCGACGAGTGTGGACAGCAGCTTGGGCTTCATGGCGGTCTCCCGGGACTCATCGCGTGAAGAACTGGCCGCGGTTGCCCGGCGCGTTCGAGCCATGGATCGCGCTGTGGCAACTCAGGCAAGCGCGGGAAACGAGCCGGCTGCTCACCGCAGGATTGGGCTGCCCCGTTTTGCCGACGCAGGCCGGGTTCGGGTCGCCCGGCGCGCACAGCCAGCCTCCGGCCGCGCCGTACACCGTGCCCGGGTGGCGCGACCCGTCGTGGCAATCCTGGCACAGGTTCGGCGTCGACTCGTTCAGCAGCTTGTAGTGGACCGAGCCGTGCGGATTGTGGCAAGTCGCGCAGTTTTCCTCGACCGGCGGATGGTTGAACACGTGCGGACCGCGCTTGTCGGCGTGGCACGAATAGCATTGGTCGTTGATCGTGGGTTGCTTGACCATCGCCGGCGTGAGCGCGCCGTGCGGGTTGTGGCAGTCGGAACACTTGATCTTGCCCTCGATGATCGGATGATGCGAGGGCTTGAAAGTCGCGGCCCGGATCTGCTGATGGCAGGTGCCGCACCCGTCGGCCTGATTGGGCAGGAACGTGGTCACGAACTTGTTGATGTTCGGCGCCAGCGTCTTGCCGTGGACGCTGTGGCAACTGGTGCAGGCGACATCGTTCTGCGCATGCTTGCCCGACGTCCAGAACGCGAGGTTGCGATTGCCGCTGTGGCAGGTCAGGCAGACTTCCGCCTGCTTGGCAGGCGCGACGTTCTTCTGGAATGGGTTGTTCGGCTTGAACTTCGCCGGATCCTTCAGGTGCTCTGACGCGTCGCCATGGCAGGCCTGGCACATGCTGCCGCTGGCGTCGTTCTTCGCGCCGTGCGCCGTCAGGTCGATCGCATTCCACTGCGCTTCATGGCAGTTGGCGCACACGGGGGCGACGGGTCCGGACTTTTCCGGCTTCGGCTGGGCGAACGCGGGTGTTGCAAGCAACGCCGCAAGAGCGACCACGGACCCGGCCAACGGTAGGAAAGACCTGATTTGCACGTGAATCCCCTTTGCCTGCACGTCGGGACGTCTGCCACTGCAACTCGACGTCCAAATTGACTCGCCTCGATTGCCGGTTTACATCCAGCCACCGGCGGTGGGGTTGACTTGGATCAATGCAGAGGACGGTTGTGATTGCGGCTAATGGACGGAGGCTCAAAAAACCACACTCGAGGATTGCGCCGGCGCCTGCGGCCCGATGAAAGAGTCGTCTAATGTTCGTTAGCGCACAGATGAGACTGGGGAAGCGCCTCACGATCAACACCGTCACGGATCAATTGCGCAAGCGAAGAGCCGCCGGCAACCTTGCTTGTCGCAGGCAGACAGGTCGGGCGCGCGTTCGCGAAATCAAAATCATGCTCCCCGGGAAATGCTTTGGAACTGGATAGTCCCTCGCACGGCGGCGTCGTTGACCTGACCCTTCGGGATCGTGGCGGCCCGTCCCGCACGACCGGGTCTTCGCCGCAAGACTCCGCCTTCGGCCCGCAGCAATGCACCACCTGGGCGCCGTCGGACTTCGGCCTGTTTGCAGGTGTTGCTCCGGAAGTGACGCAGCAAGTTGCGCGAATGCTGGCAAAGCGGATTCGGTTGTGCAAGGGTGAGGCGCTGTTTCGCGTCGGCGATGCCTTTGTTGCGTTGTATGCGGTACGCAGCGGCTCATGCAAGACGGTGCTTCTCTCCCAGGCGGGGCAGGACCAGGTCGCCGGATACCACATGGCAGGGGAAATCATCGGCACCGACGGCATCGGCGCCCGCATCCACGATTGCCAGGCGACGGCCCTGGAAGAGATGGAAGTCTGTCCGCTGCCCTTCGACCAAATCGAAAATTTGGCGCGAGGCAGCGACCCATTGCGGCGCAACCTGCACCAGGTACTGTCGCAGGAAAGTGCGCGCGCACGCGCGCTGATGCTCGTTCTTGGAACAATGCGCGCGGAACAGCGCCTCGGCGTGTTCCTGCTGGACTTGTCGCAACAGTATCGTGCGCACGGCTATTCATCCACCGAATTCGTGATGCGACTGACGCGCGACGAGATCGGTAGCTACCTCGGTCTCAAGCTGGAAACCGTGAGTCGCCTGTTTTCCCGGTTCCAGCACGAAGGCCTGATCCTGGTACAGGGGCGCGCAGTGAAAATGCTCGATCGCGCGGGCGTGCGGCGGCTCGTCGCCGGCGACGGATTGCGCGAATGCGTTGCCGGCGACAAGTCCGTGGATCGGTTCGCGGTGAAGCAATCGTGCAAAGGGGATGGAACCCCGATCATCGTTGACGCATGCACCCTCCCGCGTTGAACGTCTTATCGTTGTCCTGATTGCACGTCTCTGCGAAGCACGGGTGCCATGTCGTCGGGTCGCTCAAGAGTGCGTGGCACGATGGGGTAAGCTTGGTGGCCCTCGTGATCATTCATCCGCGCAATGCCGCTCAATCCCTCCGGCAAGAAAAACAGGTTCACCAAGGCCTGGTTGCACGAGCACCTCAATGATCCGTACGTGCTCGACGCCAAGCGCCGCGGCTACCGCTCACGCGCCGCGTTCAAGCTGATCGAACTGTCCGAGCGCGACAAGCTCCTGCGGGCGGGCATGACCGTGGTCGACCTCGGCGCCGCGCCGGGCAGCTGGTCGCAGGTCCTGCGCGAGCGCGTCGGGCCAACCGGCAAGATCGTGGCCATCGATCTCCTGCCGATGGACGGTATCGCCGGCGTGGCATTCATCCAGGGCGACTTTCGTGAGGAGGAGGGCCTCAAGGGACTAAAGGCGGCCCTCGGCAATTCACCGGTCGACCTTGTGGTCTCCGACATGGCCCCCAATCTTTCGGGTATCGATGCCGCAGATCAGGCGCGCAGCGTGCACTTGGGTGAACTTGCGCTGGAATTTGCCGTCGGACACTTGCGTCCCGGTGGTGACTTGGCGGTCAAGGTGTTCCAGGGCGCAGGGTTGGCGGAGTTCCAGCGTGCGATGGGTGCGCATTTCGCCAAGGTGTATGTCCGCAAGCCCAAGGCATCACGCGACCGCAGCCGCGAGACGTTTCTCGTAGGCAAGGGGTTTCGAGCTTGATTGAGGTGGACTGAGGTGAAGTGAGGTGAAGTGAGGTGAACTGAGTCTGGCAGCCGAAATTGTCGTTTTTCGGCGACATGCAGTCATTTGCAGGATTTTGCCGGGTTTTTTGGTATTTTAGTGTGGGTACGTTACCCGGCCGTGTGGCGACAACTGGTTTTCCGGTTGGAATCACGGCTAGAATCTGTTTGCTGCCAAAGCGCGGGTAACGCCGAGGCAGCGAAAAGCCGGTGGGCGGCCTGCCGAATTCATGACGGCCGCAAGGAGCCTGTTTTGAACAATCTGGTTAAGAACGTCGGCATCTGGGCCGTCATCCTGATGGTCGTGCTGGTAGTGGTCAAGCAGTTCGACGCCCGGCAGCCGGGCAAGGACAACGTTTCCTATTCCGAATTCATGGACGCGGCCAAGAGCGGTCGGGTCGAATCCGCCACGGTCGAGGGCCGCAAGATCAACTGGACGTCGACCGACAAGAAGAAGTCCACCACTTACAGTCCCGGCGATATCTGGATGGTGGGCGACCTCCTCAAGTACGGCGTCAAGGTCGACAGCAAGCAGGAAGAGGAACAGTCCTTCCTTTCCCAGATCTTCATTTCGTGGTTCCCGATGCTGCTGCTGATCGGTGTGTGGATCTTCTTCATGCGCCAGATGCAAGGCGGTGGACGCGGCGGCGCGTTTTCGTTCGGCAAGAGCAAGGCGCGCATGCTGGACGAGGCAAATAACACCGTCACGTTCGCGGACGTCGCCGGCTGTGACGAGGCGAAAGAGGAAGTGGCCGAACTGGTCGAGTTCCTGCGCGACCCCTCCAAATTCCAGAAATTGGGCGGACGCATTCCGCGTGGCGTGCTGATGGTCGGATCGCCAGGTACCGGCAAGACGTTGCTTGCAAAGGCGATTGCGGGCGAGGCCAAGGTTCCGTTCTTCTCGATCTCCGGCTCCGACTTCGTGGAAATGTTCGTGGGTGTGGGTGCTGCGCGCGTGCGCGACATGTTCGAGCAGGCCAAGAAGAGCGCGCCGTGCATTGTGTTCATCGACGAAATCGACGCGGTGGGCAGGCAACGCGGCGCAGGGTTGGGCGGCGGCAACGACGAGCGCGAACAAACGCTAAACCAGTTGCTGGTGGAAATGGACGGCTTCGAAGGCAATGCGGGCGTCATCGTCATTGCCGCGACCAATCGACCCGACGTACTCGACCCGGCGCTTATGCGTCCGGGCCGCTTCGACCGCCAGGTCGTGGTGCCGCTGCCGGACATCCGGGGCCGCGAGCAGATCCTGCTGGTGCACATGCGCAAGGTGCCGATGGCGCCCGACGTCAA
>JBDTPJ010000034.1:0-31666 GCA_039932755.1 Betaproteobacteria bacterium | reverse complement strand
CCGGGTTGTAGCGGACCAGCACCTTGCAAAACGTGGGATGGAATGCCTCGATGTGCGCGCCGAAATCCTCGCCGTACTCGAAATCGAATTCCTCCTGGCCGCTTTTCTCCGCGGGACAGGCGGTGATGAAGCCCAGCGAGGCCGCGTCGCGCAGGATGGCGGCGCCGAATTGCTCGTCAACGAGGATGCCCGCCTCGGCCTTGGGCACACCCGCCGCCACCGCAGACTTGAGGCCGTCGTAGATCACCTGCTTGGCGGCGGCGATCTGCGCGGTCTGGTGCGCGTCGAGATCTCCCGTCCATCCGAACATCTTGGTCTCGAACGAGCCGCGATGGTCGAATGGCAGGATGTACAACGGTTGGTCGTAGCCGCGCGGCATCGCCTCAGGATTCCCGGTGCTTGCGATAGCGGCGGATCAGCGCGTTGGTCGAGCTGTCGTGCGCCAGTTTCGGTTCGGCCTTTCCTTCGAGCTCGGGAATGATCCGCTGCGCCAGGACCTTGCCGAGCTCCACGCCCCATTGGTCGAAGGAGTCGATGTTCCAGACCGTTCCTTGTGTGAACACGCTGTGCTCGTACAGCGCAACCAGCTTGCCCAGCGCGGCGGGATTCAGCCGGTCCAGCAGGATCGTATTGGAGGGCCGGTTCCCTTCGAACACGCGGTGCGGAACCAGCCAGTCAGGCGTGCCTTCGGCTTTCACTTCCTCGGGCGTCTTGCCGAAGGCCAGAGCTTCCGATTGGGCAAACACATTGGCCAGCAGGATGTCGTGGTGGCGTCCCAGCGGATTCAGCGTCCGGTCGAAAGCGATGAAGTCGATCGGAATGAGCCGCGTACCCTGGTGGATCAGCTGATAGAACGAATGCTGGCCGTTGGTGCCGGGCTCGCCCCAGTAGATCGGGCTGGTGGCATAGTCGACGCGCGTTCCGTCGAGCGTCACGTGCTTGCCGTTGCTCTCCATCGTCAGTTGCTGCAGGTACGCCGGGAATCGCTTCAGGTATTGCTCGTAGGGCAGCACGGCTTGCGTCTGCGCACCGAAGAAATCGCTGTACCAGACGGTGAGCATTCCCAGAAGGACGGGCAGGTTTCGCTCGAACGGCGCGGTGCGGAAGTGCTCGTCCATCTCATGAAAGCCGGCGAGCATCTCCCGGAATCCGGCCGGGCCGATGGCGAGCATCGTCGACAGGCCGATCGCCGAGTCCATCGAATAGCGCCCGCCGACCCAATCCCAGAATCCGAACATGTTGGCCGTGTCGATGCCGAACTCGGTCACCTTCTCGGCATTGGTCGACACCGCCACGAAGTGCCTGGCCACGGCCGAATTGTCGCCTCCCAGCTGCGCCAGCGACCAGTCGCGCGCCGTCTGCGCGTTAGTCATCGTTTCGAGCGTGGTGAAGGTCTTCGACGAAATGATGAATAGCGTCTGCGCCGCATCGAGGTCATGAACGGCTTCAGCGAAGTCGGTGCCGTCGATATTGGAGACGAAGCGAAATGTCATGGTCCGGTCGCTGTAATGCCGGAGCGCCTCGTAGGCCATCACCGGCCCCAGATCGGAGCCGCCGATGCCGACATTGACGACATTGCGGATGCGCTTGCCGGTGTGGCCCTGCCACGCGCCGCTGCGGACGCGGTCCGCGAACTCGCTCATCCGGTCGAGCACCGCGTGCACATCGGGCACGACGTTCTTGCCATCGACGACAATCGAAGCCCCGCGAGGCGCACGCAGCGCGGTATGCAGGACCGCACGGTTTTCGGAAACATTGATCTTGTCGCCGCGAAACATCGCATCAATGTGCGCGCGCAAGCCGGATTCGACCGCGAGTTGCAGCAGCAGCTCGATCGTGTTGTCGGTGACCCGGTTCTTTGAATAATCGAGGAAGACTCCCGCGGCTTCGGCGTTCAGCCGCTCGCTCCGGCGTGGGTCGTCTGCGAACAGCTGCCGCAGCTGCAAATCCTTGACGCTGGCGTAATGCGCGGTGAGCGCCTGCCACGCCGGGCGCGAAGTCAGGGGGATGGCCGGGGCGGGCTTTGGCGTCATGCGCTTGCTCCTCGACGGGCCTCGCTAGCGCGAGCGCTTTTTTGCGGTCCGCGAGCGAGGGCGCGCCGGCGCGGCCAGCTTCGCTGACGGCCACATGCGCGCGCCGCCTACGAAGGCGTTGTCGTTGTCGCCCAGACGACAGCCGGGCGGCAGTTCCTTCAATTGCCTGCTGTTGCCGCCGCCGAGGACCACTTCATCCGGTTGGAACGCGGCCGTCAGCAACTCGACCACTTCATGGACGCGCCTTCGCCACTTCTTTTTGCCGAAACGCTCCAGCGCACGCACGCCGACGTAGTCCTCGAAGGTTTTCTCGCGAAACGGAAGATGCGCCACTTCCATCGGGACGACGGTTCCGTTGACCACGAGCGTCGTGCCCAGCCCCGTGCCCAGGCCGAGGAACAGCAGCGTGCCGGAAGTATGGCTGCCCAGCGCCTGCATCGCGGCGTCGTTGATCACCTTCACCGGACACCCGAACGCTGCGGCATAGTCGAACTTCACCCACCCTGGGGCGAGATTGTGGGGCTCCGTGATCGGCTGGTTGTGCTTCACCACGCCGGGGTAGCCGATCGAAACGCGATCGAACTTCCAGCCTGCCGCCAGCTTCTTGACGCCCGCGACCATTTGTCCCGCGGTCATCGTCGTGCCGGAATCAAATTTTCGCGGCTCGCCCTGCCCGACCGCGAGGATCTTGATGCTCGTGCCGCCAACGTCGACCACCAGTACCCTCATGGTCAACCCGCCTTCGCCAGCGCCGCGCTTTTCGTCGCAATGACGCCCATGAGTTCATTCCACGACTTCACGAACGAGTCCGCGCCTTCGTTCTGCAGGCGGACAGCGAGAGCATCGATGTCGACGTCGGCCTTGGTGAATTCCGCCAGCACCGCTTCGCAATCGCCGCCGTCTGCCGGCGTAACGGTGCCTAAGTCACCGTGATCGGCGAAGGCCAGCAACGTGGTTTCCGGCATCGTGTTGACGGTAAACGGCGCCGCCAGCGCCTTGATGTACATCACGTCCGAAGCCTTCGGGTCCTTGGTGCCGGTGCTCGCGAGCAGCAGCCGCTGCGCCCGCCCGCCGGCGTTCATCACGCGGCGATAACGAGGCGATGCCACGAGGTCGCAATAGGCCTTGTACGTGCGCTGGCCGATGGCGATCCCGAGCGTGTTGGTCAGCGCCGCCGGCACCTTGCCCGCCACGGCGGCGTCCCAGCGGCTGATGAACACGGATGCGACCGAGCCCACGTCCGGGTTGAGCCCCGCGGCGATGCGCCTTTCGATGCCGCGCAGGTAGGCTTCGGCTGCGGCGACGTAATGTTCCCGCGAAAAAAGTAGCGTGACGTTGATCGGCACACCGGCGAAGATGGCCTCCTCGATGGCGGGAAGGCCCTCCTTAGTGCCGGGAATCTTGATGAACAAGTTCGGGCGCCCTGCGCGCGCGTGCAGTTCCTTCGCGACCGCCAGCGTCGTGTGCGTGTCGTGCGCAAGCAGGGGCGACACTTCAAGCGAGACAAAGCCATCCACCCCGCGGGTGCGGTCAAATACCGGGCGAAAGAGATCGGCGGCGCGGGTCACGTCATCGAGCGCCAGTTCGAAGAACAGCGCCTCGCCCGACTTGCCAGATTTCAGTTTGCTGCGAATCGCCGGGTCGTAGTCGCTGCCTGACTTGATCGCATTGTTGAAGATCGTCGGATTCGACGTGAGTCCCGTTACTGAGAGTTCGTCGATGTAACGCTGCAGCGTGCCACTTTCGAGCAGGTCGCGCGTGATGTTGTCGAGCCATAGACTCTGGCCGATATCATGAAGCCTTGCCGTCGCTCGCATCGTAAGCCTCGCGTGGTCGCGTGCAGTGGTGGGGAAAAACAGGGCGCCGACCCCGGGGACTTCCACTAGTGACAAGCGGCGCGAAGGGACCTTAAATCATACTCCAGTCACTCGCCATCATGGACCGGATGACACCTGGTTCCATGAGCGGATCACCGGCTCGGAGCGGTCATGGTCGTAGCCCAACGTGCAGATTGCCGCGGTGCCGAGAACGAAATGCCGTCCCGCCGCGGCATCCTCGCCGAGCCAGCGCGCGGCGAGCACGCGCAGGAAGTGGCCGGAGGAAAACAACAGTACGTTGCCCGCGACCGCCCGCACGCGCTGCGCCACGCGATCCGCCCGGGCGCCGACGGCGGCCAATGTTTCGCCGCCGGGACAGCCGTCATCGAAGAGCGACCAGCCGGGCCGCGTCGCGCTGATTTCGCGCGACGTCAGCCCTTCATAGCTGCCGTAATCCCACTCGACCAGGTCGCGATCGACTTGTGCCGCGGCACCGAATCCGGCGAGCTCGCAGGTGCGCACCGCACGCTTAAGAGGGCTTGTCAATACCAGGGCGTACGAGCGCCCCTGCAGCCGGAGCGCGAGATTGCGGGCTTCCCGTTCACCTTGCTCGGTCAGCGGCAGATCGGTCAATCCGGTGTGCTGCCCGGACAGGCTCCACGCCGTTTCGCCATGCCGCACGAGCGCAACGACCGGCAGGTTGGCGCTCACGGAGCCGGACCGCTACGACGGCGTCGCGATCAGGCTTTCTTCACCCAGGCGGTGCACCAGCCCTTGGCCTGGACCAGATTGCCCTGGAATATCGTGCAGGGACCGTCAGCCGCACCCGGCTTGCCGGAGAACAGGCTACAGTTTCCGCACATCGCCGTCTTGTCGGTGCGCTTCGTGGACTTGCTCGCGTCGAGGACATAGCCGAGCGCGGTCGCGGTCGGATCCGTTTCCTTGACGGCGTTGGCCGCATGCGCGGCGCCGCTCATGAGCGCATTTGCAAATGGCGCGGCCGCGAGGCCGATGGCGGTGATCTTGAAAAAGCGACGGCGGCTGGCGACGGACTTTGCATCGGACATGACGGGTTCCTCGAGACAGTTGCAATTCAGGTTGGACAACCAACGGGCACACCTAGCCGGATTATCCCCGCCCGAAAGCCCGCGGGAAAGACCCCCAACGATGTCAAGGTGCATTGCCGCCGGCCCGACATGAGGCTAGTGTACCGAGTCAGAGCTTCGCGCGTCCGTCCGCGACGGACGCGTCCATCATCCGTCGCCACCAGTTCCCACCAAGCGGGACGTCACTGCCCATGCCTTCGAAACAGGATCGCGAACCGCAGCTTCATGACACTTCCGATGGCACGCCGCTGACGGCCGAGGAGCAGCGCCTGGCCGCCGTGCGCCACCACAAGGCGCCCTGGCGCTTCTGGGGACCGTACTTGAGCGAGCGCCAGTGGGGCACGGTACGCGAGGATTACAGCGCCGACGGGTCAGCGTGGGATTACCTGCCCCACGACCACGCGCGCTCGCGCGCCTATCGCTGGGGCGAGGACGGCATTGCTGGCATCAGCGACGACCGCCAGCAGCTCTGCTTCGCGTTGACTCTATGGAACGGCCAGGACCCGATCATCAAGGAACGGATGTTCGGCCTCACCGGTCCGGAGGGCAACCACGGCGAGGACGTGAAGGAGTACTACTTCTACCTCGACAACGTACCCAGCCACGCATACATGAAGTACCTGTACAAGTATCCGCAGCGGGCGTTTCCGTACAACGACCTGGTGCAGGAGAACCGGCGGCGCACCAAGCTCGACCCCGAATATGAGCTGCTCGACACCGGCATCTTCGACGACGACCGCTACTTCGACGTCTTCATCGAGTATGCCAAGGTTGCGCCCGACGACATCCTGATCAAGATCACGGCCATCAATCGCGGGCCCGACGCCGCACCGCTGCATCTGCTGCCCACGTTGTGGTTCAAGAATGTCTGGTCGTGGTATCCGCAGGATCCGAGGCTGGTCAAGCCGGGCATCATGCTGGCGCGGACCGACGCTGCAACAACGGTGCTGAAGACCGCCCATCGCTCGCTACCTTCCTACTCGCTCTACTGCGAGGCGCCCGATCGGATGCTGTTTACGGAGAACGACACCAACACAGAACGCCTCTTCGGCACGCCCAATGCCCAGCCGTTCGTCAAGGATGCATTCGACAACTACCTGGTGCACGGCCGCCACGGCGCCGTGAACCCCGCGCAATCCGGCACCAAGGCCGCGGCACACTACGACCGCCAGGTGCCGGCCGGGGAAGCCTCCGTCATCCATTTGCGTCTTTGCCCGGACGGAACGCTGGCCGCGCCGTTTGCGCATTTCGACACCACGTTCCACGTGCGCCAGCGCGAGGCCGACGCCTTCTACCATCGCGTCACGCCCTTCCCGCTGTCCGACGACATGCGCAACGTCCAGCGCCAGGCGTTCGCCGGCATGTTGTGGAACAAGCAGTACTACCGCTACATGATCAAGCGCTGGCTCGACGGCGATCAGGGCGTGCCTAATCCGCCCGAGGAGCGCCGCAACGGCCGCAACCACGACTGGGGCCATTTCGCAGCGGGCGACGTGCTGTCGATGCCGGACAAGTGGGAGTACCCGTGGTTCGCGGCATGGGACATGGCGTTCCACGTCGTCCCGCTGGCCATGATCGATCCGGACTTCGCGAAGGATCAGCTGCTGGTGCTTATGCGCGAGTGGTACATGCATCCCAATGGGCAGATCCCGGCCTACGAGTGGGCATTCGGCGACGTGAACCCGCCCGTGCACGCATGGGCGGCCATCCGCATCTACCAGATCGAGCAGAAGATGTACGGGCGGCGCGACCGCAAGTTCCTCGAGCGGATATTCCAGAAGCTGCTGCTCAACTTCACGTGGTGGGTCAACCGCAAGGACGCCTCAGGCAACAATATATTCGAGGGCGGCTTCCTGGGGCTGGACAACATCAGCGCATTCGACCGGACGTCGGGGTTGCCGTCGGGCGGCGAGCTGGAGCAAGCGGACGGCACCAGCTGGATGGCTATGTACTGCCTCAACCTTCTCGGGATCGCGCTCGAACTGGCCAAGGAGGACGACGTCTACGAGGACATCGCCACCAAGTTCTTCGAGCACTTCGTGTACATCGCGTCGGCGGTGAACAGCATGGGCGGGCGGCAGGACGGCCTGTGGGACGACGCGGACGGCTTCTACTATGATGCGCTGAAGTTTCCCGACGGCCGCTGCTTCAGGATCGATGTGCAGTCGATCGCGGGCCTGATCCCCATATTCGCCATCGGCATCGGCGACGCCGAAAGCGTGGCGGCATTCCTGGACTTCGACGAGCGCCTGCGCTGGTTCACCACCTACCGGCCCGAACTGCTGGCCGGCACCGCTGACATGACGCATCGAGGTGTCGAGAACCGCGTCCGCCTGGCACTGGTCGATTCCGACAAGATGCGGCGCATCCTCGAAAAAGTGCTCGATGAGCATGGGCTGCTGAGTCCAAATGGCGTGCGCTCCGTGTCCAGGTACCACGTTGCCCATCCTTTCGCACTCGACCTCAATGGCGAAAAATTCACGCTCGCCTACGCGCCCGCCGAGTCGACCTCCAGCTTGTTTGGTGGTAACTCCAACTGGCGCGGCCCCGTGTGGTTTCCACTCAACTTCCTACTCATAGAGGCGCTGCAGAAGCACCACTATTACCTGGGCGACCAGTTCAAGGTCGAATTGCCGACAGGTTCGGGCAACGAGGCCACGCTGTGGGAGGTGACGACGGACCTTTCGCACCGCCTGATCTCACTATTCCTCCAGGACGAAGCCGGTCGCCGACCGGTCAACGGCAATCGCGCCAAGTTCCAGACCGATCCGCATTGGTGCGACTTGATCCTGTTCTTCGAATATTTCAACGGGGACACCGGCGAGGGCCTGGGCGCCGGCCATCAGACCGGCTGGACCGGAGTCGTTGCGAAGCTGATCCACCAGTACGCCGAATACGCGTTGCAGGACAAACCCGCGGGACTCACGCGCGAAGACGGACTGGGTTCGGGCAAGGCGTCGCTGTAATCGCGCCGCGATCCGACGCGGTGATCAGTCTTGGTGATTCACCTCAGCGACGTGCTCCGGTGATCCATTTTTCCCTCACGGACGAATGGCTGGAGAGTGACGGCACGGGCGGCTACGCGTCCGGCACGGTGGGCGGATTGCGAACCCGCCGCTACCATGCGCTGCTGCTGACCGCGCGCGCGCCGCCCACTGATCGCGTGGTCCTGGTCAACGGCTGCGAAGTCTGGCTGGATACGGGTTCGGGAAGTTATCCGCTGTCGACACAGCACTACGCGCCGGACGTGCTCTATCCGCGCGGCATCGATCACCAGGTCGACTTCGCGTTCGAACCTTGGCCGCGCTGGACATTTCGCCTGCCCAATGGCAGCGAGATCGTGCACGAAGTGATCGTCGACCGGCATGAAGGCAGCGTCTTGCTGAGTTGGCGTCTGGTTCGCGCCGAGGCGAACATGCGCCTCCGAGTGATTCCACTGCTTTCCGGGCGTGACTATCACGCACTGATGCATGCGAACGACGCGTTCGCGTTTGCCGCGCGCGTCTACGGGAGCAGCGTCGGCTGGCGGCCCTACGATGGACTGCCAACGATCACCGCGCTGACCAATGGCGAGTATGCGCACGCGCCCACGTGGTACCGCAACTTCGACTACGCCGAGGAGGCCGCGCGCGGGCTCGATCACAACGAAGACCTCGCAGCGCCCGGCACGTTCACTTTCGATCTCGCCGCGGGCGATGCAACGTTGGTGCTCCGTGCCGGCGACCATTCCGACGGCGATGCGGTTGCACTCGGCGCGCAGGTGCGCGAGCGGGAGACGGCGCGGCGGGCGGCGCTGTCGCCGCTCGATCGCGCCGCCGAAAGCTTCCTGGTCCGCGGCGCCCGCGGCCCGACGATCATCGCGGGCTTTCCATGGTTTACCGACTGGGGACGCGATACATTCATCTCGATGCGCGGATTGGTGCTTGCGCGACAACGCTTCGATCTCGCCACCGCGATCCTGCTGGCATGGGCAGAAACCGTATCCGAAGGCATGCTGCCCAATCGCTATCCCGAGCACGGCGGCACGCCCGAATACAATTCCGTGGATGCGTCATTGTGGTTCGTCGTCGTCGTGCACGAGTTGATCGCGGCAGCGCAACCGGATGATGTGGTGCGCGCGCGCCTGCTCGGCGCCGCGACGGCGATCCTCGATGGATACGCGGTGGGGACGCGCTTCGGGATCCGGATGGACGAAGATGGCCTGCTCGCGTGCGGCGTTCCCGGCGTGCAGCTCACGTGGATGGACGCGCGTGTCGGCGAACGCGTGATCACGCCGCGGACAGGAAAGCCCGTGGAAATACAGGCGCTCTGGATAAACGCATTGCGCTGCACCGGCGGCAGCCATGCGGCAATGGCCGACCGTGCGCAAGCTGCGTTTTCGGCGCGGTTCTGGAACCCGGCGACCCATTGCTTATCCGACGTCGTGGACGTGGATCACGTCGCGGGAAACGTGGACGCCAGCGTGCGGCCCAACCAGATCTTTGCGGTTGGCGGACTGACGCACCGGCTCGTGGACGGCGAGGTTGCGCGCGCGGTCGTCGCTACGGTCGAGCACGAACTCCTGACGCCGCTCGGACTGCGCACGCTGTCACCCGGCGATCCGGCCTACCGGCCTCGTTGCGAAGGCGGCGTCCCCGAGCGAGACGGCGCCTATCACCAGGGGACGGTGTGGCCATGGTTGATCGGCGGCTTTGTCGACGCGTGGCTCAACGTTCACGGCGACGACGACGCCAACCGCACCCTGGCGCGACGATGTTTTGTCGCACCCCTGCTCGATCATCTTCAAGTGGCTGGGCTGGGGCACGTGAGCGAAATCGTGGACGGCGATCCGCCGCACACGCCGCGCGGCTGTCCGTTCCAGGCGTGGTCACTGGGGGAATTGATTCGCGCGCTCGCACGCACGGCGCCGGCGCACTCGTGACTCCAACGCGGAAAGATTGAATAGGCCGATAGCGCGCCCTCGGCGGTAACTTGGCAATACGGGGGACCGGAGCTACAGACATTTCCGTTGTGTCACCGGCACTCGTTTCAAGACGAACGACCACTTCCGGTCAGGAGCCCGCATTGGTTCAAGTCGCGGAAAGCGGTCATTCGCAGCAAATCACGGTGTCGACACGGGCGGCGGGACGTCCCCCTGCCCGGTAGAATCTCGGCGTGATTCACTTCGCGCGCGGTAGTCAACGACGGGTAATCGTGTGGGGCCAGTACGCCCTCAAATTGCCGCGGTTGCGTCGCTTGCGCGCAGGCGCGCGAGCCAACTTGGAAGAGGCACGCATCTGGCGCGAGGGCTGGCAGCGCCGATTCCCTGAACTTTGCCCCGTTGTTGCGTGTTTGCCATTCGGTACTGCGCTCGTTATGCCAGCGGTGCGCATCATGACGCAACCCGAATTCAATCGGTTTAAAGCCTCTGGCGAGAAGCCAGATCACTACCCGGACCCTGAACTGTACGAGGACAAACTGGGCGAATGGGGTTATCTTAACGGGTGCCCGGTGGTCGTGGACTATGCAATGCGCGTCCACATGACATCCGAAGATCTCGAATTGATTGACCCGCGAGTCCGAACGATTCGCGACGTCATGTGCGAATAATTTCTTGCTTGGCTCCAAAGTCGCCCCGCGAAACGAGGCGGCTTACGGCCACAAACAGCCATAGCGATTTGCGTCCATAGCGGACAGTCGATTTCGGCTGAGGGAACGTGCGAGCAACCCGAACCGGCCTCCAAATTCGACCCGCCAATGGGAGGTCACCGGCTGAACGTCACCCGCACCCAGCCATTCGTGGCGGCCGTGTTCAGCCGTATCGCGATGCGCTGGAAGGTCAGCCCATCCTCGGTCACCTGCTCACCAACGATGCCGAACGCTGCGGATGCCTCCACCATGGCCTCGACCTGCTCGTCGCGCGTGAGTCGCAACCGGTCGGGAGCCAACTGCGTCCATGTTCCTGTCGTCGTGATCGGCACTTCGAACGACTGCGCGGCGGAGAACCCAGAGAACTCATCCTGCACGACAATCACGCGGTTCACGCGGTCATTGCGCAGCCTGCGCACCAGTGACCAGCCACTGGGCAGTGCATAGGCTGGCGCCAGGTTGATCGCGATGTCGTCTACCGCGTCAGTGAAGCTGGTGGACTGGACGGTGTTGACGGCCCCTGTCGCGTCAACTTGCTGGCGCCCGCCCACCACCGGCACGGGGTGGCCCCAGGAGTTGATCCACTTGACCTCGCGGCGTTGCGCGCTGAAGGTCCGGCCGGTGTAGTCGCCCCTACCGACGTCACCTGCCACGATCTGGCCCTTCAGTGCGATGGAATAGCTGCCGATGTCGTCGTGGCTGTGATTAGCGTTGCCCGCGGACTTGATGGTTGCAGCCAGCGCGTTGACCTCGGTGGTCGGAGAGCGAGTGACCAGCACGCCGACGTCCGAGAAATAGCTGCGCAGGCCCGGCCAGCCGAAGTCGCCGCTCTCGAAGCCTGTCGCCGCCGGCACCGATTCGGTGAGAAGCATCGAAGCCTCGACCAGGGGCATGTCGTTCAGGTACCAGGGGTTCACGCGGACCTGCGCGTTACCGGGCCAGCTCCCGCTGTTGCCGTAGGCAGCTGCCAAGTATGCGCGCGTCTGCGCGTCCACCGTCGTGCCCACGTACGAGTCCCCAAAAGGCGCAACAGCGCCCTGCGGCGTCATCTCGATTCGCGCGCTGTAGAGGCTGAACGCCCGGGGTTTCGCCGCCTTGAAAAGGTCGACCGCACCGGCGCTGGACTCGTGCAGCCGGTGCCGAAGCACCGCAAAGTGTTTGACGCCATAGGTCCAGTAGGCGGGCCCTTCTTGGCCAAAGCCGCTTTCGGGGAAAGGAGCCACGAAGCTCTGGATGTATTGCTGGCCGACCGCGGCGAAGTTGGCTCGGTCTTGCCGCGACGGGATCACCGCCAGCGCAGCGCCCACGATATCGGCCAGCATCACGGCGTTCCAGTTGTGCGACACCGTGAGCCACCAGCTGTTGTAACCGTCGACTAGCGTCCTGCGCACAGGTTGGAAGACACGGGTTTCCAGCGCCGCGGTGACCAACGCACGCGTGTCGGCATCGACGCGATCCCCCAGCAGGTAGAGCGCCTGCGCCAACTCATGCGCCAGCGCTGTGGACATCAGGTCCTGGTACCAATCGCCGAAGTTGAGGCCCCGCATCATCGGGTCGGTTGCCGAACCAGCCCAGGCTGGTTGTGTTGCCAGCTCGCGCAGCGTCGTACGGATTGCAGCAGTGTACTTGCCTTGCCACGAAGCGCACTCCGCCAGCACCAGCGGATAAATCCAGGCCTTGCGTGCGGCCATCATCGCGTCGCCGATTGAATCCGGCGCTAGGTACAAGGCTGCGCTCCACGCGGGGAAAGGCTGGGCCAGCAGCGCGTCGGCCTGCGCGGTGATAGCCGTGATCTTACCGCCCGTGGCTTGCCAGGCGGCACGGTTGGAGCAGGGCGCGCCTGTTCCTTCCGGGGCGCTGGGGAGCCTTGCGATGTAGACCGTCGCAAGTGGCTCCTGCGGCACGCACATGGCGAGCCCCTCGAAGACCCAGCCGGCCATGATTTGCAGCATGTCCGCGTTCGTCGAGTACCGGTGATTCGGATCACCGTGCGCGCCGTTGTTGTAGGTTCGATAGATTGGCTGCGTTCCTGCAGGGCAGGCCTCTCGGACAGGTAGCCTGGCGGCGAACGAATAATTCTCGAGCGTCCACGCGGGATACGAGATGCCGTCGTTCGCTACCGACGGCCAGCCGGTCTTCACGTACTCGCAGTCAGTAGGAATCGCCGCGTAGAAATGACTGTTGGCGCCTATGCGCGAACCGTCGTTCCGATATTTGTCCGTGCCGAAGAAGCGGCACACCGGCACGGTACCCGCGGGCGCACCGCTCAAGTCCCACGCGGGAAACGATTCGCCCGTGCGCTTCCATGCGCCGCCAAAGGCGCCGCTGTCGAGCGCGCCGATTTCGACGGGATTGGGCGAGATGAAATAGTGTCCGAGGCCCGCGTTGTAGAACTCGACGACTTCTACGTTGCGTGCCGAGGATGGCAGGGGAAGGGTGCATGCGACGGCGACGAGCACTAACATCGCGAGCTGCCGTAACATGCGAACCGATCCGAGCGCCATTTCGAATGATTCCGTAGACGAGGGAATTCAGAGTCGCACGTCAGTGCCAAGCGCGTCAATGCGAAATTGCGACCAACCAATGGACGCTGCCCCAAGGGACGTGCGTGCCGAAAAGCAGGTCGTCGGCCATAGGAACTTGTAGGGTTTTGCGTTGCCGGATCGCGTCGGGCCCTTCGCGCAGGGCAAGTGGCGTCAGCGCGCGGCGGCGAGCTGGGCGACGGGCGACCTGCGGGCGAGCGACCTTCAACTGCTGCCTTGAGCTTGGCGATATCTCGCGCTTGCAGCAGTCGCGCATCGCGTTCCTCCGCCACATCGCCGGCCTGTTTCTCGATGACAAACGCCTGCGCTTCGAACTTCGCGTTGAGCCGTCACCCTTATGCGTTATGAGCTTCCGGATCAGACGGCGCTCGATGGCCGGTCCGGGGTCGGAAGCAGCCATCCACGAAGTCGAATTCGCGAGCAACGAACGTCACATCAGATTGATCTGTCATCAATGGGCTTCAGCCCGTGCGACCGCTGACGAGTTCGCGAAACAATCGTGCGTAGTGTTGCGCGGATTGCGACCAGCCAACGTCGGTGGCCATGCCGCGCGCCTGCACCTGCCGCCATCGCGCCGGCTCGCGCCATAGGGCGAGTGTGCGCTCCAGTGCCGCTTCCAATTGCTCCTGCGTGACGGGTGCAAACAGCACCCCGGTCGCGTTGCCGGATGCGATGTTGGCGGCATCGGCGTCGACCACGGAATCCGCGAGCCCGCCTACGCGCGCCACGACCGGGATCGCGCCATAGCGAAGCGCCGCAAGCTGGGTCAGGCCGCACGGTTCGAAGCGCGACGGCACGAGCACCGCATCGGCGCCTGCCTGCACCCGATGCGCGAGCGCCTCGTCGTAGCCGATGATGGCGCCAATGCGCCCGGGATGCAGCCGCGCTGCCTCCGCAAACGCATGCTCCTGTTCGTGATCGCCTGACCCCAGCAATGCCAGTTGCGCACCGCCACGCAACAGTGCGGGCAACGTCGCCAGCAACACGTCCATCCCCTTCTGCCAGGTCAGGCGGCTGACGACACCCAGCAGCAACGCGTCAGCATCGAGGGCAAGCCCGAACCGCGCCTGAAGCGCAGCCTTGTTGGGCACGCGTTGCGCGATGTTGGCCGCGGAAAAGCGCGACGCGAGGTGAGCGTCTGTCGCCGGGTTCCACAGCACGTCGTCGATGCCGTTCAGAATCCCCGAGAGCGCACCGGCGCGCTGGCGCAGTATCCCGCCCAGGCCCATGCCGCCTTCGTCGGTCAGGATTTCCTTCGCATACGTGGGCGAGACCGTGGTGATCCGGTCGGCCAGCGCAACGCCGGCCTTGAGGTAACCGATCGCGCCGTAGTATTCGACCCCGTCGTATGAATACGCGTGCGGTGGCAATCCCAGTTCGTCCAGCATCCCGCTCGGAAACTGTCCCTGGAACGCGAGGTTGTGGATGGTGAACACCGTGCCTGGGCGCGCGCCGCCGCCGTAGTGCAGGTAGGCCGGAAGCAAACCGGTGTGCCAGTCGTGCGCCTGCACCACGTCAGGCACAAACGTGTCGACGGCGCCTTGTGCAATGATGGCTCCGACTTGCGCGAGCGCGGCAAAGCGCAGCCCGTTGTCCGGCCACTCCCCGCCGGGGCCTCCATACGGACCGCCCGGGCGCGCGTACAGGTGTGGCGCGTGGAGCACGAACAGGTCGAGGCCCGCTGCCCTTCCAGAGAGGACTCGCGCCGGTCCGCCATGCAGGTGCGGGATCGCGTGCACCGTCGCCTCGTCGCGCAACGCGTCCAGCACCGCCGGATAGCCCGGCAGTAGCGTGCGCATCTCGATGCCCTCGCGCGTCAGCGCGGCGGGCAGCGCGCCGACCACATCGGCCAGGCCGCCGGTCTTGATCAGCGGAAAGGCCTCCGCCGCGACCGAAAGGACTCGCAGCTCGGTCAACTAGTGCCCCAGGCGGTCGATCATCGGTTGCGTGATGAGGCATACGCCGCTCTCGGTGCGACGGAAGCGCGCCGCATCGTGTTCTGCGTCCTGGCCGACGACGAGCCCATTCGGAATACGCACACCGCTGTCGATGATGACTCGCGACAGCCGGGCATGCTGGCCGACATTGACGAACGGAAGCACCACGGCGTGGTCGATAGAACCATAGGAATGCACGTGGACGTTGTTGCACAACAACGAATGCCGCAGCGACGATCCGGAAACGATGCATCCGCCGGATACGAGAGAAAACACGCCGAGCCCGCGCCGGCCATCGACGTCGTGCACGAACTTGGCCGGCGGCGTGATCGCCGAATAGGTCCAGATGGGCCATTCACGGTCGTAGACGTCCAGCTCCGGCACCACGTCGGTCAGGTCGATGTTCGCTTCGAAATAGGCGTCGAGCGTGCCGACGTCGCGCCAGTACACGTCTCCCTCTGCGCGCGAACGCACGCAGGAACGCGTGAAGCGATGCGCGACCGCCTTGCCGTTCTTGACGAGATAGGGAATGAGGTCGCGGCCAAAATCGCGGCTGGAATGCGGGTCGGCTGCATCGCGGCGCAGCTGATCGTGCAGGAAGTCGCGCTGGAACGCATAGATGCCCATGCTGGCGAGCGCATAGCCCGGCCGATCCGGCATCTCGGCCGGATGCTCGGGCTTTTCGTCGAACGCCAGCACACGATCGTCCTGGTCCACGCGCATGATCCCGAGGCCGGCGGCGTCTTGGAGCGGCACCTCGATGCACCCGACGGTAACGTCCGCTCCTTCGTTGACGTGCTGCACCAGCATCCGCTCGTAGTCCATCTTGTAGACGTGGTCGCCAGCCAGCAGCACGATGTACTCGGGCGCGTAGCTGTCGATGATGTCGATGTTCTGGAATACGGCGTCCGCGGTGCCGGCGTACCACTGGTTTTCGGCGACGCGCTGGCTCGCCGGCAGGATGTCGAAACTCTCGTTGCGCATCGGCTGCAGGAAGTTCCAGCCCCGCTGCAAGTGCCGGATCAGACTGTGCGCCTTGTATTGCGTCGCCACGGCGATGCGCCGGATGCCGGAGTTGATTGCATTGGACAACGCGAAGTCAATGATCCGCGCCTTGCCGCCGAAGTGCACCGCGGGCTTGGCGCGGTTCTCGGTCAACTCCATCAAGCGCGTGCCGCGTCCGCCCGCCAGCACGTAGGCCATCGACGAGCGCGACAGTGGCGTCGAATACATCACCTTGTCGTTTTGCGTTTGCATGAATTCTCTCCGGGAGGTGAATCATCCGCCATCGTGGAGGAGCCAGAGATTGCCCCGCGGCGGAACGCTGATTGTCGCCGAAAACGGGAAACCGTTGCACGGCGCCGCCCGGCCGTGGCGGGGAGGTCGCCATTGCGGCGATGCGGCGTTGGCCTAAAGGGCTGTTCTTACTCTTCGCCCGCGCCGGTTTTCACGCGCCAGATATCCTCAGCGTACTCTTGGATGGCGCGGTCAGATGAGAACCAGCCGACGCGGGCCGTATTGAGAATCGCACTTCGCCACCAATCGCCAGGATTGCGATAGCGATCGTCTACCGCGGCCTGAGCGTCCTGGAAAGCATCGAAGTCGGCCGTGACCATGAAGTAATCAATGTGGCGGAGGTCATGGGCGAGGCCGTGGAACCGCGTGGCGTCGTCCGGGGAGAATGTGCCCGAGGTGACAGACTCGAGCACGCGCGCCAGCACGGGCGACGCGGCAATCGCGGCTTCGCCGCTCAATCCTTCCCGCCGGCGCGCCTCGACCTCCTCCGCCGTCAAACCAAAAAGCACGAAATTATCCGCGCCCACCCGGTCGCGAATCTCGATATTCGCCCCGTCCAGCGTGCCGATGGTCAGTGCGCCGTTGAGCGCCAGCTTCATGTTGCCCGTACCGGATGCTTCCATGCCGGCAGTGGAGATTTGTTCCGACAGGTCGGCCGCCGGGATGATCAACTCCGCCAGGCTAACGTTGTAGTTCGGAAGGAAAACGACCTTTAGCAGTCCGCGCACGGCGGGGTCGCCGTTGATCGTCCGAGCCACGTCGTTGATGAGCTTTATGATGAGCTTTGCGCGAACGTAGCCGGCGGCCGCCTTGCCGGCGAAGATCTTGACTCGCGGCACCCAGTCTTTTGTGGGATCGGCCCGCATGGCATCGTAGAGTGCAATGGTTTCGAGGATGTTCAGCAGCTGGCGCTTGTATTCATGGATGCGCTTGATGTGCACATCGAACAGCGCGTTCGGATCAAGGCTTACGCCGAGGCGCTCGATCACGATGCGAGCGAGCGCCACCTTGTTCGCGCGGCGGGCGGACGAGAAGCGTTCCCGGAACGCGGCGTCGTCGGCCAGCGGCGCCAGCGCTGACAGGGCGTTCGCATCGTCGAGCACGCGCGGCCCGATCGCGTCGACCACGAGGCGCGTGAGGGCCGGATTGGCCTGATGGAGCCAGCGCCTGAACGTGATGCCGTTGGTCTTGTTGACGATGCGATCGGGAAAAATGGTGCTGAGGTCGCGAAATACCGTGCGGCGCATCAATTGGGTATGCAGTGCAGACACGCCATTGATGCGGCGCGACCCCAGGAACGCCAGGTGTCCCATCCGCACGTGGCGGTCGTGGTTTTCCCCGATCAGCGAGACCGATGTCAGGAAATCGTGGTCCGCGCGCCCTTCGGCGCGGCGCGCGTCGAGATGCAACGCATTGATCCGATAGATGATCTGCATGTGCCGCGGCAGCAGCTTCTCGAGCAGCGCGACGGACCAGGTTTCCAGCGCTTCCGGCAGCAGTGTGTGGTTGGTGTAGTTGAACACCGCGGTCGTGATCGACCACGCGAGGTCCCAGGGCATCCCGTGGAGGTCGACGAGAATCCGCATGAGCTCAGGCACCGCAATGGCCGGGTGGGTGTCGTTTAGCTGGATGGCCACGTAGTCCGCGAGCATTGATAGTTCGCCATGCTGCTCCATGTGCCGGCGCACGAGATCCTGCAGCGATGCGGACGCGAAGAAAAATTCCTGGCGCAACCGCAGGTCTTCGCCTGCCGGCGTGTCATCACTGGGGTAGAGCACCCGCGAGATCGCCTCGAGCCGCACGCGATCGGCAAGCGCGCCGACGTGATCGCCACGGTTGAAGTGGTCGAGCGACAGGGGATCGGCAGCGCGCGCCGACCACAGGCGCAACGTGTTGATGTGCTTCCCGCGCCAGCCCGTGATCGGCGTGTCGAACGCGATCGCCGTGACCGTTTCGGCGGGCACCCAGGAATGTCCTTCCGTGCCATCCCTGCGGACGACAGCTTCCACGCTGCCGCCGAATCCCACCGTGTAAGCCACACCCGGGCGTTCGAACTCCCACGGATTGCCGTGCGCCAGCCACTCCTCCGGCAGTTCGTGCTGCCAGCCATCCTTGACCACCTGCCGGAAAATACCGTGGTCGTAGCGAATGCCGTAGCCATGCGCGGGGATGCCCATCGTGGCCATGCTCTCCATGAAGCACGCGGCGAGGCGGCCCAGTCCGCCATTGCCTAGCGCCGCATCCGGCTCGAGCGCGCACAAGCGGTCGAGATCGACCCCGAGCTGGTCCAGAGCTTCGCGCACGGCCGCCGTCAGCCCCAGGTTGGACATCGCGTCGGCAAGCAGCCGACCGATCAGGAATTCCAGGGAAAAGTAGTAGACGCGCCGGGCACCGGCGCGATGGGTCGTGCGGTCCGATTCGAGCCAGTGGTCGACGATGCGGTCGCGAACCGCCAGCGCCGTGGCCATGAACCAGTCGTGATCGAGCGCGCCGCTGCGATCCTTGCCCACCATGTACGTGAGCTTGCCCATGATCGCGGTGCGCATTGCCTCAGCGTCACCGGCGGTCGCCCGGATTTCCGGAACGCCGTCCGTCCGCGCGTTGCCATCGTCGAAAGCGTTGCGGGTGGTATCGAATTGCGCCACAGGTGAAGATCCTGACCAGTACGATTAGAATCCCATAGCCTAACAGCGTGTGGCAAGGCCGTCCGGACGCATCGCCCGGGATGCCGCGGCGCGCCTTCGGCGGTAAACTGCGGGAATCCCGCTTGGAGCCTCGATCGTGTCCCGCAATTCCCCGTACCCACCGCAGGCGTTCTTGATCCGGCTCGCCATCGTTGCGCTCTGGATCGCTACGGTGACCGTCGCCGTTCCATCGATAGCACAAACTACGTTGATTCAGCGAGGCCAATATCTCGCTCGCGCCGGTGATTGCGTTTCCTGTCACACCGCGCCGGGTGGGGCACCGTTCGCTGGCGGACTGCGCCTCGACACGCCTTTTGGCTACATGCTTTCGCCCAACATCACGCCCGATGTGGAAACGGGCATCGGACGCTGGTCAAGCGCCGACTTCCACCGTGCCCTGCACGATGGCGTGAACAAGCGTGGCCAGGACATGTACCCGACAATGCCATACGATTTCTACACCCGCGCCACGCGCGAGGACATCGACGCCATCTACGCGTACCTGCGCTCGGTCAAGCCCGTGCGCAACGAGGTGACCGTCAACCACCTCTACTTTCCGTTCGACCAGCGCTGGACGATGGCTGGGTGGCGCGAGCTGTATTTCAACGAAGGCGTATATAAGGCAGACCCGAACAAGTCCGCCTCGTGGAATCGCGGCGCCTACCTGGTAGAGGGCTTCGGGCACTGCAGCGACTGCCATTCGCCGCGCAACCTGCTGGGCGGCATCGAGAAGAGCAAGGACTTCCGCGGGGCGGTGATCGACGGCTGGTTCGCGCTCGACCTGACTTCGGACATCGCGACCGGATTGGGCGCGTGGTCCGTAGACGATATCGCCACCTATCTCGGGACCGGCACCTATAAGGGGAAAACCACGACGCTGGGCCCGATGGCCGAGGTCGTGCAAAATAGCCTCCGCCACCTGACCGGATCGGATTTGCAGGCGATGGCGGAATACCTGAAGTCGATTCCGCCGGAATCCCGGCTGCGCACGGGACGCGTGGCCGCCGATCCGACCCGGGTCCGCGGTGCGGCACTGTATATGGACAACTGCGGTGGCTGTCATCAGGCCACCGGACGCGGGCTTCCCGGCGTGTTTCCCCCGCTGGCGGGCAACGGCGTGGTGGTCGCGGCGGATCCCAACAACATTGTCAAGGTGCTCGACGCCGGCGTCGCGCCGCGCGGCGGCTACATTCCGATGCCGAGCTTCAGGGACAAGCTGACGGACCAGGAGGTTGCCGACATCGCCAATTACATTCGCACCAGTTGGGGCAACAGCGCGCAACCCAACGTAACGCCGGAAAGCGTGGCAAAAATGCGCGCTGCCAGTAACTAGACCTTGCGCGCGCCGGAACCCTTTGCGTCTTCCGTCGCATCGCGGATTGCATTGATCCGCCGCACGTAATCCACGAGCACGCTGCCGGACCAGCCGAAGGCAAACAACCCGCACATGGCGATGATCGGGGCCAACATGCGCCAGCCATCGGGCAGGATGAAGTTTCCGTAGCCGACGGTTGTATAGGTGTTGCCGGCAAAAAAACCCGCCGTCCGCCAATCCGGAACCAGATTGGAATAGACCAGCGCCACGGTCCAAATGAACATCTCCGCCACGTGCAGCGCTATCAACATGAACACCACGCCCCCCATCAACAGGTCTGCCCGCCAATTGGCCGGACGCAGCGTGATGGCCGCGCATCGTCGTATCACATGCCTGGTCACCGCGCGCACCCCGGCTGCGTGCACGAGAATGACGAGCACCATCAATGCCCCGCCGAAGAAGAGGTCGGCGGCCGGCATGAACGCACTGAGATGCTCGAACAGCGGCAATTGCTCAATGTCCACGGCGCCGCGCTCGATGCTGCCGGGAATCCGTTGCAGGACGTCGGGAGACGAAGTGGTCGTCGCGTCAGCCAGTATGGTGAACAAGGAATCGGTCATGCGCAGGTTCCGGGGTTCGATACCGACACGTGCAGCAAAGGTTTGGGGAAGGCGTTGGTACGCCCGACAGGATTCGAACCTGTTACCCCCGGCTTAGAAGGCCGGTGCTCTATCCAAATGAGCTACGGGCGCGGACTTTGAAATATTATCCCTTGTTTCACGGGAGTACGTGATGCAGATTTCGGTGGTCCGCGATAGAACCGGGGCGATGCGACATGTCGTCCATGTGCGCCAGCATTCGGTGACGGTCGATGAGGCGCCGGCATTGGGCGGCGAAGATTCCGGTCCCACGCCCCATGAACTCTATGACTCCGCACTCGGCGCGTGCAAGGCGCTCACGGTCCTCTGGTATGCCACGCGCAAGCACATTCCTGTCGAGGACATCGTCGTGACCGTCGAGCGCGACGACAAGGACGAGCGCGCCGGAACCTACAGGCTGCATGCGACCCTGGCGTTGACCGGCCCGTTGAGCGAAGTGCAGCGCCAGGAGTTGCTGGCCGTTGCAGGCAAGTGCCCGGTGCACAAGCTGATGACGCAAGTGACGACCGAGATCACCACCGCCCTACTCCCTGCCGCTTAGGAAATCCGGATGCCCATTGCCGAATTTCTGCGCGCACGTGACAAGGACTTGGGTGGCGGCTTCATGGTGCGCCGCTTGCTTCCCGCATTTGCGCGACAAGGTGTCGGGCCGTTTGTGTTCTTCGATCACTTCGGTCCGGTCACCTCGCATCCCGGGGACAATCACGATGTACGTCCGCACCCGCACATCGGCCTGGCTACCGTTACCTACCTCTTCGAAGGCGCGATGATGCACAGGGACACGCTGGGCTCGGTCCAGCGCATCGAGCCCGGTGCGATCAACTGGATGACGGCCGGCCGCGGCATCGTGCATTCGGAGCGCATGCCGCCCGACCTGCGCGACAAGGCTCACGTGGCACACGGCCTGCAACTCTGGGCCGCGCTGCCGAAGGCGTTTGAGGAATCAGCGCCGGGCTTTCACCACACTGCAGCGTCCGCTATTCCTCATGTCACACAAGGCGGGAACCAAATCCGGGTATTGATCGGCAGGGCGTTCGGCCGGCAGTCACCGGTGGCCACATTTGCGCAAACCCTTTATCTCGATGTGGCGCTTGCACCCGGCGCGCCGCTGGTGTTACCGAGCCATGGCAATGTCTTCGAACGCGCAATCTACAGCGTCGACCACCCACTGGTCGTCGATGGCACGGAAGTACCGGCGTTCACGCTGGCGGTGCTATCCCCAGGCGCCGACGCCAGCATCGAGGCGCCGCTCGGCGCGCGCTGTGCCGTCATCGGCGGCGAGCCGCTCGATGGCCCGCGTTTTCTCTGGTGGAACTTCGTGTCGTCGAGCAAGGAACGCATCGAGCAGGCCAAGGACGACTGGGCACATCAGCGCATGGGGCAGATTGCCGGCGAACACGAGTGGATTCCCCTCCCCGGCAAGTAGAGCGAGTCTCGACGCACTCCAATGACGTCATTCCCGCTCAGTAACTGAAATGAGCGGGAATCCCGTGTCTTTGCCCTTGCCTTTTCTTACCGTTTTTTGTCAGCGCGCCAGGTGGCGAATTCGAGCATCGTGCGCTCGTCCGTCGCCGGGTAGAGACCCAGGATAGAGCGACCCTTTCGCACTTCATCGGTCACGAAGTCCTCGAATGCCGTCATCTCCACCGCTTCGTCGGCTAGTTCGTCCGCGAGATGCGCAGGCAGGACGACCACGCCCTCGCCATCCCCGACGATCACGTCGCCAGGAAACACCGGCGCGTCGCCACAACCTATCGGCACGTTGATGTCCAGCGCTTGGTGCAGTGTCAGATTGGTGGGTGATGCCGGACGATGGTGATAGGCCGCGATTGCCAGCTGGGCGATCTCCGTGGAATCGCGAAACCCGCCGTCGGTCACGATCCCGGTCACCCCGCGCACCATGAGGCGCGTGACCAGGATGGAACCCGCCGATGCCGCGCGCGCGTCCTTTCGGCTGTCGATCACCAATACCGCGCCCGGCGGGCATTCCTCCACCGCCTTGCGTTGCGGGTGCTCGCGATTGCGGAACACCTTGAGGGGGTTCAAGTCTTCGCGGGCAGGAATGTAGCGCAGCGTGTACGCTTCGCCCACCATGTTCCCGGCGTTTGGATTCAGAGGACGAACGTCCTGGATGAATTGATTGCGCAATCCGCGCTTGAAGAGCGCCGTCGTGAGCGTGGCCACACTTACGTCCTTGAGCTTGGCGCGGGTGCTGTTCTGCAGTTTGGTCATGGGGGTAGGCATCACCTGTCACGCGCAATGACGCGCAGAATCCGCTTCTCCGGTGCTTCGTCGCCCGCCGTCATTTCCGCGTTCCACACCATCGGATTCTAAGGCATCTCCAGGGGTCTGCCAGCCGGAAAGCGCCAAGCTGTTCCATCCCACCTGCGCACCGCTAAGGCTGTTCCATACGATGTTGTCGAGGATGTGACCGGACATCGCGCGGATTTTCGCACGGATAGTGCCCGGTTTGCCGCGGGACTGGGCTACGGCTTTGCGCGCTCAAAATAGACGTCGAATTTCTGCTGCAGAACCGCCTGGAAATAGATGCCCTTGAGGACATCGCTCGCCGGGTCGTAGGTGAGCGTGTAGGTCGATCCGTTGTATCCGCCGGCGCGAAGTTCGAAGAATGCATTGAGGGTCTTGCCCGTCTTTGACGCTTCGGCCCTCGCGAATGGCAATGGGCTGGGGTTAGCATACGATGCATCCATCTTGCCCGCCGCATCGACGCTTTTGATGGTGATCACGTAACCGCCGTCGGGCCGCACCCAGCGGCCCACGAGCAGGGCAACGCCGGATTCAACTCGAGCGGCTGGCGCAATCACATCCGCCTGAGCCGCAGCATGCCCTGCAAGGATTCCGAACGCGAGCGCGAAGCCGGCAAGTGTTTGCCTGATCGACATACGTAACACCTTCCCCTGGATATGAGCGGTGTCGCGGCCAAATGCCACGCTGCTTTGAAGATCGTCCCCCAATTGAAATAACCTGTAATGGCGGGTGGTGTCAACGAAACCGACGTCCGCGGAACCATCGCGCAAGGGGCCGGATGTCGCGAGAACAACAGACCGCCATCGCCTGGTGATGGAAACCGGCAAGCGGGCCGATCTCGTGATCCTCGACGAGAACCCGCTTAAGGTCGACGTCGAGAGGATCAAGGACGGGACGTCGATTTACAAGGCGCCGTAAGCAATGGCGCGAAGCCGGTCGGCCGCGGCGCGCCTCAAACCTCGTCGGTCCAGTAGTCGAGGTGGTCCTCGTTGCGGGTCATGTGCCGCATGCCGCCCCCGCCGAACGCGCCGACCTTCTTCGAGTCGGGATATTCGCAGATCTCCGCCGCCATCATTGTGCTGACGGAAAGATATGCGAGGTCGGCCGGCGAGTCGTTGACGATTTGGTGGGCGGTATCGGGGCCGCCGACCGGACAGCAGATCACGTCGCCTGCGCGGATTTTTCGCGTCTCCGCGCCGTAGCGCAGCGTCCCTTCGCCCTTGACGATGAAGAACATCTCTTCCTCGCCACGATGGCTGTGGAACGGGCACGAGGACTTTCCCGGCGGTACAACGTCGTAGGAGTAGCCCAGGTCCTTGGCGCCCAGGAGCGGCCCGATGCGGACGCTGCTGCTCTCGAATTTATTGCCCTTGGTGAAGTGTTCGAGCTTCAGGTCGCCGATGTTGGCAACCTTCGATTCGATGACGCTCATGGATTCGTGTCTCCGCTGTTGATCTGACAGGGCCGGTGATTCGCCATGCTGCCGGTGCCGCAAGTTTACCGGCAGCGATCCGGGCAGTTCTGCAATTTCGACCACCCGGATCAGTCGCCTGAGTAGCCACAGGAGCGAAATGGTTCAAGCCCGGCGGACCGCGTCGATCCCCAGGACGCTTGCGTCGTCGGCTCCATGTCCGGCCGCGATGAGCTGATCCATACGCGCGGCGATCGCCGGCAGCGCCGCCAACGGCCGGTCACCTGCGGTTTCGAGCATCAGCCGCACATCCTTGCGTGCCATGGCCAATTCAAAGGTCGCGGCGAAGTTGCCGTTTGCCATGTTCACACCGCGCCCTGCCACCATGGCGTTCAGATCGAGCAACTTCAACAGCGTGATTGCTTTGAGGGGGTCGACGCCGCTCGCCTGGGCCAGCGTGAAAATATCGGCGGTCATCGCCACGATGCCAATGATCATGGCATTGCCGAAGAGCTTGTTCACCGCGGCGAGATCGGCGCGTTCGCCCATGTATTCGAGGCGGCCCGTCATCCTCGCCAGTTCCGACTTGACGCGATCAAAGTGGTCCTCGGGGCCAGCGACCATCATCGAACCCTGCGCGTTGCGCGCGGCGGCAGGTCCCATGAAGACCGGGCAGTGCAGATATTTGACCCCCCCAGCATTGAGTCGCAGTGAGCGCTCGAGCGTGAGTTCCGGCAACGTCGTGGTGTGATCGATCAACACCGCGTCCGCGTCAAGGCCCGTGCGCGCGTTCGCGATAACCTCGTTGACGACCGCATCATCCTTGAGCACCAGATGCACCCTCGCGGCGCCTTTGACCGCCGCCGCGGGACTCGCCGCGGACCTGACGCCGAACTGCGCCAAGGCCTGCGCCTTTTCAGGTGAACGATTCCACGCAGTGACGGTATCGCCACGCTTTGCAGACGATTCGGCAAATGCGCCGCCCAACAATCCCGTGCCGAGAAATGCGATGTTTGCCATGAGGTCATCCTGAACGGGCCGCGCGTCGATGGCGACGTTGGCATGGTTGAGCGGCGGAGCTTGGCCTGCCCGGACATATTACCCGGAGTTCATTTCGCGGACTTCAGTCGCCCAGGGTCGTCCGAGCCTACCTAACGGTTCACTTGACGCGGAACGGTCCGGCGATGGATAGTCTCAAGTCCACTTCCGGGAGCTCACCATGGCAGGCCTCTTGCCCGACGTCGACCCGCATGGGTTGCTCGAATATTCCGTGGTCTTCACGGACCGCGCGCTCAATCACATGTCGCAGTCGTTTCAGGGCGCGATGAAGGACATTTCGGCGACGTTGAAGCAGGTCTACAACGCCAAGGCGGCGATTGTGGTCCCGGGCAGCGGCACGTTCGGCATGGAGGCGGTGGCGCGCCAGTTCGGCACCGGAAAAAAATGCCTGGTGATTCGCAACGGCTGGTTCAGCTATCGCTGGAGCCAGATATTCGACATGGGCGCCATTCCCGCGCAGTCGATCGTGCTCAAGGCGCGCCGCACAGGGGACGGCCCGCATGCACCGTTTGCGCCGCCGCCCATCGCCGATGTCTTGGCCAGCATCCGGGAACAGAAGCCCGACCTGGTGTTTGCACCGCACGTGGAAACGGCCTCGGGCATGATCCTCCCCGATGCCTATCTTCGCGACGTCGCCGACGCCGTACATGCGGTTGGCGGCCTGTTCGTGCTCGATTGCATCGCATCCGGCACTATCTGGGTCGACATGGTGGCCTGCGGCGTGGATGTCCTGATCAGCGCCCCGCAAAAAGGCTGGAGCTCGTCGCCCTGCTGCGCACTGGTCATGTTGAGCGCGAACGCGCGGACCGCCATCGATTCGACGAACAGCACGAGCTTCGCCTGCGATCTGCGCAAGTGGCTGCAGATCATGGAAGCCTACGAGAACGGCGGTTACGCCTACCATGGCACGCTGCCCACCGACGCGCTGGTCCGCCTGCGCGACGCGATGCAGGAGACGGAAGCGCTGGGCTTCGCCCACGTTTGCGCGCAACAGCGGGAGCTGGGCACCAAGGTGCGCGCGCTGCTTGCGCGCAACGGTTACAGGAGTGTCGCCGCCGAAGGGTTCGAGGCGCCCGGCGTCGTCGTCAGCTATACGGACGACCCAGACATGCACTCCGGGAAGAAATTCCTTGGGCTCGGCCTGCAGACCGCTGCGGGTGTGCCTCTGCAATGCGATGAGCCCGCCGGATTCCGAACGTTTCGGATCGGATTGTTCGGCCTGGACAAGCTGCGCAACATCGATCGCACCGTCGCGAGCCTGGATGCGGCGCTGGCCACGATCAGGCAGGAAGCGACGCCATCGATTCAAGCCGCGTAACGGTCGCGGCAGGGGCCGTTTCGGTGCATGCGCGGCAACTTCTTCCAGTGTGATCCCGACTTGAACTCGATGATGGCATTGGCCGCATGAGCCTGTTGCCGCGAATCCTGCTCGGCGTCGGCGCCCTGCTGCTGCTGTTGCTGGGTGCCATCGCGGTCGCGATCTACACGGTCGACGTCAAGACCTTCATCGGTCCTATCCGGGACCGGGTCAGGGCCACGACCGGGCGCGAGTTCAACGTCAACGGCGCCATCGACTTCAAGTTCTCGCTGGAGCCCACGATTGTCCTCGGGGACGCTACGCTGGGCAACGCGCCTTGGGGAAAGGCTCCGCAGATGATCGCCGCCAAGCGCGTCGAGGTACGCGTGGCCCTGCTGCCGCTGCTGAGTCGCGATTTCCAGGTACGCGACTTCACGTTGATCGAACCCGTGATCTCCCTGGAAACCGACGCCAGGGGCACCGGCAACTGGGAATTCGCAAAGAGCGCGCCGGGAACATCCGCGGCTGCGACTCCGTCTGCCGCCGCAACCTCGGGCGGCCTGTTCGTGAGCAAGGTGTCGATTGCGAATGGCACCCTCACGTATCGCGATGGCGTCGCGGGAACCATGACCACCGCGAAGATCACCGACTTTGCGTTCCATGCCCGCGACCCGCAATCCACGGTAACTACGCGCTTTCTCGGCGGCGTGGACGATATCGCGGTAGCGCTCGACGGCGAATTCGGCCCGCTGACGTCGCTGGCACAGCGACAGTGGCCCTATCCGATCGTGCTCAAGGGAAAAATCGCCGATCAGCAGTTTGTGCTCGACACCAAGCTCAGGATTGACGGTGCGACCGTGCATCTGGATCCACTGGTGCTGGAAGTAGGCAAGAGCAAGCTGGCCGGGCAGGTCAGCAAAGTCACGGGCAAACTGAGGCCTAAATACTCGTTCAACCTCACCGCGAAAACGATGGCGCTTGCCGACTTCGCGGCACCATGGGCGGGGCAACCTGGCCAGGCCGGCGCAACGGTGGCGAATGCAGCCAGGTCGCGATACCTGTTCAGCGATGCCCCGATCAACCTGTCGGCATTGCGCGCGAGCGACGCCAACGGCGAGCTTGCGGCAGACTCGCTGGTATTTCCGGATGGCCGCCGTCTTGATAAAGTCCATTTGCAATTCACGCTGAACGACGGCGTGCTCGATGCGCCCGTGGTCCAGGCCGGCGCGTTCGGGGGGACCATCGTCGCGCGCGTGAAACTCGACGCCGGCCGTGACAAGGGTGGCTCCCTCAACCTGCGCGTCGATGCCAAGGGGCTGGAATTGGCTCAGCTTCTGGCCGAGGCCGGCGTGAAACGTCAGGTGCAAGGAGGCAAGACGTCTGTCAGTGCCGACATCGCGGCGCGCGGCGCTTCACTGCATCAGTGGGCGGGCAGCGCCAACGGCAACGTGCTCGTGATGGTCGGTCCGGCGACGATGGGCCAGACCTCAGACAATCACGACGCCGCGTTCAACAAGCTTTCCGATGCGGTCAATCCATTCCGGAAGGTGGATGCGAGCACGGAATTGCTCTGCGCGGTCATCCGCCTGCCACTGGCGGGAGGCGTCGCGAAGGTGGACCGCAGCATCGGCGTGGAGACTAACAAACTGGGCGCCAACGCGAATGGCGCGCTCGATTTCCGCAACGAGACGATGGACCTGTCGATCAAGCCGCAAATCCGGAAGGGCATCACGCTCAACGTCGATCGCTTTGCTTCTCTGGTGCGGATACATGGCCCATTCAGCGCGCCGACTGTCGGGGTCGATGCGATGGCCTCGGCGGCGACCGTGGCCACCATTGGCGCGGCGATTTCCACTGGCGGCATTTCGCTGGTAGGGCAATCGCTGCTGTCGAGCGTCACTGCCGACACCGGCGCGCCATGCCAGGTCGCGCTGGGTCGTGGCGGCAGGGCACCGGACGACGCAAGCGCATCCAGGACTTCGGGAAATCCGGCGCAGGAATTGGGGAGCGCGCTAGGCAAGCTGTTCAAACGCTAGCGCGACCGTCAGCACCCAATGGCGCGGACTTAAGGATCCACACGCTCGTAGGTGCGCACCACCTTGCCGGTAATCCAGTCGCGGACGGTTTCATCGAACGCGCGGAAGTGCGGCGCCGCAAGGTGGGCGTCGAAAGCGGCGCGGTCTTTGTATACCTCGTAGAGAAAGATCGTTGCGGGGTCGCCCGGCAGTGCGCATACGTCGAACTGCAGGCATCCGGACTCGACCTCGCGCGAAGTGCGTGCGTTGGCGACCATTGCAACGCGAAATCGCGTCGCGTTTTCCGGCTGCATGGTGAAATCGACGGTCACGACATACATGGTGAACCTCCCTGCTCAGCGCGGGAATCGCCGCGCGATCTCGGCCGATTCTTCTGGGGTAAGCGGACGCACGCGCTCGTGCCGCAGCAGGAGCCAGAGCCGCGCCGTGGCCTCGAGTTCCTCGATCGCGTCGCCGGCGGCCGCCAACGAGACGCCGGACACCACCGGCCCGTGATTCGAGAGCAGCACCGCGTGGTGGCGCGCGGCCGCGGCCCCGACGATGGCCGCGAGTTGCGCATCGCCCGGCGGGAAGTACGGCAGCAACGGCAGTCGGCCGATCCGCATTGCGTAATACGGCGTAAGCGGGGGCAGCACGTCCTCCGGGTCGACGTCCGCAAGCACGGACACCGCGACCGAGTGCGTCGAATGCAGGTGGACTACGGCATCATCGCGCGGGCGCTCACGGTACATGGCGAGATGCAACTGCATTTCTTTCGTCGGCGCGTCGCCGCTCACGTGCTCGCCATTCCGATTGAGCACGGATAGTCGCTCCGGGTCGAGCGCGCCGAGGGACGAACCGGTCGGCGTCATCAGGAATCCCCCGTCGGTGCGCACCGACAGGTTGCCGGTGCTGCCGTGCGTGAGTCCACGCTCGAACAGCGAGCGGCCGAGCGCGCAGATGGCGTCGCGAGACTCTTTTTCGCTCATGGCAGCATCGCCAGCGACTTTAGGAAGAAATCGGTCGCGCCGAAGTTGCCGGACTTGAGCGCCAGCGCGATGCGCGGCGTGCCCATCGATGCGGTCCACGGCACGCCCGGGTCGATCTGCGGACCGATCGCCAGCGCTTCTATGCCAAGCGCCTGTACGACCGCGCCGGAGGTCTCGCCGCCGGCGACAACGAGCCGGCGCACGCCGCGCTCGACCAACGAAGTTGCCAATGTCGCGAACGCGGATTCGATGAGCGTCGCCGAGCGCGCCTGTCCGAAACGCGCCTGTACCGCCGCCACCTGCGCCGGTTCGGCCGTCGAGTAGATCACGAACGGGCGACCCGCGTCGAGCTCGGTCGCGACGGCATCGAGCGCCCGGGTAGCGAGCGTCGCGGCGTCTTCGCCGGACAGGGGGTCGAGCGCAACCGCTGCGTGCGTGCGCGCCATTTCGGCGACTTGCGCGCGCGTCGCCGCAGAGCACGATCCCGCGAGCACCGCCGGCTTGCCCGGAATCATCGGCATCGATGCAGCATCGTCTCGCACGGGCAACAATCCCCGGTCGCGAAAGTTCTGCGGCAATCCGAGCGCGATGCCTGAGCCACCGGTGATGAGCGGCATGTCGCGACACGCCGAACCGATCGCGATCAGGTCCTCGTCCTCGACCGCGTCCACCACCGCATACCCCGCGCCTCCCGCCTCAATGTGCGCGAACTCGACTCGGATCGCATCGGCGCCGCGACGTACCACGGGCCAGCGGACGAGGCCGACGGGCCGCCGCGCCTGTCGTCCGAGCACGCGCACGAGGTTGGCGTCGCGCATCGGCGTCAGCGGATGGTCGCGCATCGGTGAATCGGACAGCAGCAGGTCTCCCACATGAAGGTGTCCGAGATAGACCGTGCGCATATTCGCCGGAAATGCCGGGCAGGCAATGGTGAACCGGGCGCCGATTGCATCGAGAAGCGCGTCTGCGACAGGACCGATGTTGCCGGCGTCGGTCGAATCGAATGTCGAGCAGTACTTGAACAGAATCTGCCGGGCGCCTCCGGACCGCAGCCAGGCGAGCGCCGCGCGCGACTGCGCGATGGCCTCCGCGGCGGGATTCGTCCGCGACTTCAGCGCAACGACGACCGCGTCGGGCTCGCCGAGGTGCCCATGCGCACCGGGAATTCCGATTGTCTGCACCGTGCGCATCCCGCCGCGCACGAGCATGTTGGCGAGATCCGTCGCCCCGGTGAAATCGTCGGCAATGCATCCAAGTAGCATGGTCAGCGCAGCGCGTGAACCAGCCCCATGCTGATCACGGGCACGTACGTGATGACGAACAGGATGAATACGCTGATCATCATTTGCGGAATCAGCGCTCTCGCCACTTCCATCATGCCCACCCCCGCGAGCCGAGCGCCGACCATCAGCGTCCCGCCAACCGGCGGCGTATACAGGCCGATGGCGAGATTGCAGGTCATGATGAGGCCCAGATGCACGGGATCGATCTTGAACGCGACAGCCAGCGGGACCAGCAGCGGCGCCGCCAACACCAGCGCCGGCACCGGTTCGATGAAGCAGCCGAGCGCGAGCAGCGCGAAATTGACGAGCAGCAGGAACGTCCACTG
>JBDTPJ010000033.1:0-32531 GCA_039932755.1 Betaproteobacteria bacterium | reverse complement strand
CGTACGCGCCGAGTGACTTCTCCTCGATGGTCGTGAGCCCGCCGTCGGCGTTGCCCGGGGCAAAGCTCGCGTATCCCAGCGTTGCGTAGTATTCGGCGGCCTTCGCCACCGTGCGCTTCAGTTCCTCGCCTAGCGCCGCATTGGTAGCGCGCGCGGCCATCAGGTGCTCCATGCCGATGAGCTCGCCCGTTTCCTCGAAAATCGTCGCGGCGCCGCCCGCGACGAGCAGGTCGAACGCGATGCCCATCGCGGGATTGGCGGTCAACCCTGAGGTTGCATCGGACCCTCCGCAGATCGTGCCCACCACGAGTTCGTCCGCCCGCATCGTGACCGGTACCTGGGTGGCGAGCGTCGCCAACGCCTGCGTGACCCATTCGCGCCCGGCAGCGATGGTCTTGCGCGTGCCGCCCGTATCCTGGATACCGAGTGTGGCGACCGGTCGGCCCGAGGCCCCGACGATTTTGGCCAGTTGCCGCTTGTTGAATCCCTCGCAACCCAGCGATACGAGCAGCGCGCCGCCGACATTGGGATGGGTGCAAAGCCTTTCCATCATCGCGAGCGCGTACGCGTTCGGATAGCAGCCGGGAAAGCCAATGAGGTGCACGCCTTGGTCGCGGAATGAATCCGTGATTTCGCGCGCGACATGATGTGCGCACTCGACCAGGTAGGCGACGACCAGGATGTTGCGGATGCCCTTGCGGCCGTCGGAGCGAAGGTATCCCTGCATGATCGGGGCCCTAGTTGGGCACTGAGATGGCCACTGAGGTGAGCACTCAGCTGGTCAATATGTACGTCGGCAGATAACTGCTCGCGACGTTGTGCGTGTGGACGTACGCGCCGGCCGCAATGGCTTGTGTGGCCACGCCGATCGGACAGTTGTACTTGAGGATCGTCTCGCCCGGGGAAATGGCGCGCGCGGCCAGCTTGTGGCCAATGGCGACGTCGCGCTCGACATCCAGCGCCACGCCGTCGAGCATGACCCTTTCGCCCGCACGCAGTGCACGAAGCGCCACCGCGACATTGTCCTGCGGCGAGAGCTTCATCATCGCCCTGGCATCGGGCACGCTAGAACTTGCCATACTTGTTGTATGCCTCGACGGGATCCATGCCGCCGACCAGCGCGCGACGCATGTCGGTTTCCGTCGATACCACTTCCTCGGTCTTGACGATGACCTCGTCGACGAGCGCCTGTGGAATGATGACGATGCCGTCGCGGTCGCCCAGAAGGTAGTCACCCGTGCGAATCGTGACGGTGCCGATGGTCACCGGCTCGCCATAGCGATCGGGGACCCAGCGCTCGACGATGTCCGACGGTGTCAGGAACGAGCAGAACACCGGGAACCCTTGCTCCAGCACCAAGTCCGTGTCGCGCGATCCGCCATCGACGACATAGCCCAGCACGCCGCGCGCCTTGAGCGTTTGCGCTGACAGTTCGCCCATCAGCGCCACTTCGTGATTGTGCGGCTGGCAGACGACCACGTGACCGGACGGCGCCCGGGCGAGCAGCGTGCACCATCCCAGCAGCGTCTCGTGGCGAGACTTGGTGCGGTCGATGTGGCCGGAGACCGTCCACACCGGGCCGGCCAACCGGGTTCCCGGCGCGATGGCCTTGATCGGGGGCGGCAGCACGATGTTCTCGTGCCCCATCATCCGCAGCACGTCGTGCACCGCGCCGGTGTAGCACGCGGAAAGTCGTTCGGTCAGTGTTGCCATCGGTTCGGTGGATGCTAGGGGACTTTTTTGCGCCAGCCGCCGATGATGGCGCCGGCAAGCGTCAGGCCGACAAGCACATAGCCCGAGTTGATCGTCCACAGCGTAGCGCCGCGGTTCTCAAAGGAGTAGTTGAGCGCAATGTTCGCGGCGACGAAGCCCAGCGCAATGAACGCGGCGACCTTGGCCCCGCCTGCGGCAGTCGTATCACCGAGGCGATTCAACAGCGAGTTGAGCGTGTAGCACATGACCAGGATGGCGACGAAGCCCATGACCATCGGCATTGCGGAACCACCGGTTTCAGCCTTGAGCTGCTCCATGGTCTTGCCGACGCCGGCGGCCCAAGGGTTCGCCAGCACGGTGTACCAGACGGCACCCAGCGCAAAGAATGCGATCGCCGCAACGATAACCGCAATGTGGTTGGTCGACTTCATGGGGATCCCCTCCGCAAATGAGCGCGTGGATCGCGCTTCGTGCGGCAGTTTGCAACCTAGCCCGCTCATGCGCAAGCGTCTAGATCAGGTCCAGCTGTTGCGGGCCGGGCGGTCGTGGCGGTCGGAAGCGCGAGACGTCGAGCGCATCGCGGTCCCGAGTCAGCCCCAGGCGCTTGCACGCCAGCGCAAAGCGCTTTTCGATCAGATCGGCAAAAGGCCCGGTTCCCTTCATCCTGGCGCCGAAGCGCGCGTCGTAAACGGCGCCGCCGCGCAGTTGCCGCAGCACGCTCATCACGTGTTCGGCGCGCAATGGATAATGCGCGTCGAGCCAGTCGCGGAAGAGCGGTGCGACCTCCAGCGGCAGGCGCAACATGATCCAGCCCGCATGGCGCGCGCCGTTGCTCGCAGCACCGTCGAGGATGCCTTCCAGGTCGCGGTCATTGAGTTGGGGAATAACCGGTGCGGCAAGTACGCCCACCGGTATACCCTCATCGGACAGCGTCTTGATCGCCTGCAGGCGGCGCGGTGGCGTGGCAGCGCGGGGTTCCAGCGTACGCGCCATCGCTTTGTCCAGCGTCGTGATCGAGATATAGACGCGGGCCATGTTCTTCGCGGCCATCGGCGCGATGAGGTCGATGTCACGCTCGACCAGCGCCGACTTGGTCACGATCGTGAACGGGTGCTCATGTTCGACCAGGACTTCAAGAATGCCGCGCGTGACCTTCCATTCGCGCTCGATCGGCTGGTAGGGATCAGTGTTGGTGCCGAGCGCGATCGGATCGCAAACATAGCCCTTCTTCGCCAACTCCGCGCGCAGCAGCGCGGGAGCATTCGGCTTGGCGAAGAGCTTGGTCTCGAAATCGAGGCCGGGCGACAGGTCGTGGTACGCGTGGGTCGGCCGCGCATAACAATAGATGCAGCCGTGTTCGCAACCTTGGTAGGGATTGATCGACTGGTTGAACGGGATGTCGGGCGAGGCGTTGTGCGCGATGATGGTTCGCGCAGGCTGGATCGTGACCGTCGTCTTCAGCGTAGCGGGTTCGTCGTCCGCTTGTGAATCCATCGGCGCGACGTGCCAGCCGTCGTCGTAGCTCTCGCGGCCCTCGCGCCGGAAGCGATTAATCGGATTGAACGTCGCGCCGCGCCCGCGTTCCGGCGCCTCGCCGGGTGCGCGCCGCAGCGGATCGGGCGGCGGCGTCGATCCGACTCCGGTTGGTTGGTTGCGCTTCATGGCAACCATTTTACGCGCAGTGCAAGCTGTGGCGTGGCGTAGAATCCTCGCCATTGCGAGGACGACATGAGCAAGCCAAAAATGCATCGCTTCGACACGCTTTCGCTGCATGCCGGCGCCAAGCCGGACCCGGCGACCGGCGCGCGGGCAACGCCCATTTACCAGTCCGCCTCCTTCGTCTTTCCCGACAGTGACCACGCGGCGGCGCTCTTCAATATGGAGCGCGCCGGGCATGTCTATTCGCGCATTTCCAATCCCACGGTGGCCGTGCTCGAGGAGCGCGTGGCAGCGCTCGAGGGCGGCGTTGGCGCGATCGGTACCGCCAGTGGCCAGGCGGCGCTGCATCTCGCAATCGTTACCTTGCTCGGCGGCGGCTCGCACATCGTGGCGTCAGGCTCGTTATATGGCGGGTCACACAACCTGCTCGACTACACGTTGCCGCGTTTCGGCATCGAAACCACTTTTGTCGATCCGCGCAATATCGATGCCTGGCGCGCCGCGATCCGGCCGAATACGCGCCTGTTGTTCGGTGAGACGCTGGGCAATCCGGGGCTCGACGTGCTCGACATCCCGCGCGTGGCGGACGTGGCACACGATGCAGGCTTGCCGTTGCTGGTCGATTCGACGTTCACGACGCCGTGGCTCATGCGACCATTCGATCACGGCGCGGACTTGGTGTTTCATTCAGCGACCAAGTTCCTGTCGGGACATGGCGTGGTCATCGGCGGGGTGCTGGTCGATTCGGGGCGCTTCGACTGGGATAGTGATCACTCGCGCGGCAAGTTTCCGACACTGACGCAGCCCTACAGGGGCTTTCACGACATGGTGTTCAGCGAGGAGTCGACCACGGCGGCGTTTCTCCTGCGCGCGCGACGCGAGGGCGTACGTGACTTCGGTGCCTGCATGGCGCCGTTCACCGCATTCCAGATCCTGCAAGGTATCGAAACTCTGCCATTGCGCATGGCCCGGCACGTCGAGAATACGCGGCGCATCGTCACTTTTTTGTCTGCCCATGCACTCGTTGCTGACGTGGGCTATCCTGATTTGCCCGGCCATCCCGATCACGCGCTTGCGCAGCGGCTGCTGCCGCGGGGGTGCGGTGCCGTGTTTTCGTTCAACCTTCGGGGAACGCGCGTGCAAGGCCGCAAGTTCATCGAGGCGCTGAACCTCTTTTCACACCTCGCCAACGTGGGAGATGCCAAGTCGCTGGTGATTCATCCGGCATCGACGACGCATTTCCGGATGTCCGCCGAGGACCTTGTGAAGGCCGGCATCACCGAGGGAACAATCCGCCTGTCGATCGGGCTGGAAGATCCGGACGACCTCATCGACGATTTGAGCCGGGCGATGTACACCGCCGGCAAGGCTTGAGGCGTTCCTTTTCATGCGCCTCGACGTCAGCGGCAACCCGTGCTACGCCTATACTGGCTCCCGCTTGCTGGACGCGGCCCAGTCGACGATCGTGTTCGTGCATGGCGCGGCCAACGACCATAGCGTATGGGCGCTGCAGTCGCGCTACTTCGCGCACCACGGATTCAACGTGCTTGCAGTCGACCTCCCGGGCCACGGTCGATCCGGTGGCCCAGCGCTCACCTCCGTCGAGGCGATTGCAGATTGGGTCCCCCAGGTGCTCGACGCGGCAGGCATCGCGCAAGCCGCGCTCGTCGGTCATTCGTTTGGGTCGCTCGCCACGCTGGCGTGCGCCGCGCGCCACGCTGACCGGGTGACCAAGGCCGTCGTGCTCGGTCCCGCGGCCCCCATGCTGGTCAGCGACGAGCTCCTGGCGGCAGCGCGCGCCGACGATCACGTTGCCTACGAGATGATCAACAGCTGGTCGCTTTCGGCCGGCAAACAATTGGGCGGCAACACCGTTCCGGGGATATGGATGTCAGGTAACGCTTTGCGCCTCATGGAGCGCACGCCCACTGGAGTTCTGTACACCGACCTGCTTGCCTGCCGATCCTATGCAGATGGTGTGGCCGATGCTGCACGCATACGCTGCCCGGTGCTCGCCATCCTCGGCGCCCGTGACATCATGACGCCGGTAAAGGGTGCGCATCCGTTGCTCGCGGCCTTCGCCGACCGACGCGTCATGACGCTGCCCGACACCGGACATTCGATGATGGCCGAGCAGCCGGATACGGTGCTCGATGCATTGCGCGCGTTTCTCTAGTCCATGACCCACCGCATCGAGTCGGCATCAACGCTGCCTGCCGTGCGCAGCGACGCGTATCGCGAGCCGGTCAAGTGTGCGTGACGTCCGTCATCCGGCATGCCGATCCAATGGCATTTCTGGTCGCGGCGGCCGCCGCCCTGGCACGGGACGAGGCGATGGCCAGCAGCTACCGGGCCTGGGCGAACGGAATCATCCGCAATCCCCCGTTGCCCTCGGAGCCGCGCTATTCCGCGACGTATGACCGAGGCGGTGTGGTCGGCGCCGCCGTGCAGCGTGGCACCGGGGGCCTCTTCGTGGGCGCCAGCGATCCCGTCGCGGCCGCCACGTTCGCCGACGATTTCTTTGCGGTGCGCGGTGACGCCGCCGCTGCGTTACAGGGCATCGTCGGCATGCGCGCGCCTTGCGAAGCTTTTGCGCACCGATGGAGGGAATTGACCTGCCGATCGCACGCGCTGCGCGCAGCTTTGCGCAATCACAAGCTGACCCAGGTTGAAGCGGTACCGCAGCCTTCCGGCGCGGCACGCATCGCCACCGTCGACGACATCGACTGGATCGGCAACGCGCAGCACGACTTCATCATCGAGATCGCGCTGCCCGAGGATCCCGCGCGCCTGCGCGCGATCATCCCCAGGCGGATCGAGGCGGGCCAGTTCTGGCTCTGGGAGGATGGCGGAACGGTTGCGTTTGCCGGATGGTCCGATGCGCCACCTGGCGACGGACGCATCGCGCCGGTCTACACGCCGCCGCACGCACGCGGCCGCGGTTACGCCACCGCGCTCGTCGCGGCGCTGTCTCAGTCGCTGCTGGACTCGGGTCGGCGACGCCTTTTCCTGATCACCGACCTCGCCAATCCCACTTCCAATTCGATCTACGCCAAAATCGGCTACCAGCCCCAATCGGACTTGTTCCATTTCGATTTCGTCGCGACGGGAGCGGACGTGAGCGCTCAGCCATGACCGCCCCGCGCTTCCTGTGTCCCCCGAACATCGATGCGGACGCCATCGGCGGCGAAATCGTATTGCCGGATGCCGTCGCGCACCATGCACTGCGCGTCCTGCGCCTTGCGGTGGGCGATGCCATGACATTGTTCACCGGGGAGGGCGGCGAATTTGCCGCGACGCTGATCCGTGCCGACAAGCGGAACGCTGTGGCGCGCATCGACGGCTTTGACCCGGTCGAGCGTGAGTCATCGCTGCGGGTTACGCTGGTGCAGGGGATCGCAGCCAACGACGCGATGGATCACGCCGTGCGCCGGTCGGTGGAGTTGGGCGTGGCCATGGTACAACCCATCCTCACGGCGCACAGCGCGCGCATGCCGGACGGCGAACGAGGGGAGAAGCGTCTCGCGCACTGGCGCCAGATCGTCGTCTCCGCGTGCGAACAATGCGGACGCAATCGCGTTCCCGAAGTGCTCGACGCATTGCCGTTCGACCGCTGGCTCACGGCCCGGCCCGTTGCGGCGGCGGGACTGGTGCTGGCGCCGGATGCGGGAGCAACGCTTGCCGCCCTTCCAAGGCCGCTAGCGGCGCTCGACGTGCTCATCGGGCCCGAGGGCGGATTCTCCGCAGAGGAAATTGCCGTGGCACGTCGCGCGGGCCTGACGGCAGTGCGGCTCGGACCGCGCGTATTGCGCACTGAAACCGCGGCGTTGGCAGCGTTGGCGACCATCAATGCATTGTGGGGCGATTTTCGCTGAGTCCCGCGCCGCGTTCGCGCAGTCCCTTGGCCCGCCTTGACGCCGGTCCGCGATCGCGGAGATGATTTGCCTCCACGCAGACTCATGCTTCCACCAAGGTTCTCGTCAAGGCGACCACAATGTCCCGAACTCTCATAGTCGAACCCGATGACACCGCGCAGCCGCTGCTGGCGGCGCTGGATGGCGCCAAAAAATCGGTGCGCATCAAGATGTTCATTTTTTCCGACCCAGGTCTCATCGAGGCGACGATTGCCGCGCGCAAACGCGGCGTGGACGTCCGGGTCATGCTCAACACGGCCCGCCGCAGCGGCGAGTCCGAGAACGACGAGTCGCGCAAGCAGCTGGCGGCCGGCGGCGTGACGGTGCTGGACAGCAATCCGGACTTCGACCTCACGCACGAGAAGTCGATGGTCGTCGACGACGCGACAGCGTTCGTCATGTCCCTCAACTGGGAAACGCGCAACGTCTCGCAGACGCGCGACTACGGTATCGTCACCACGCACAAGCACGAGGTGGAGGAAGTCGTCGCGTGCTTCGAGGCGGATTGGAACCGCACCCCGTTCAAGGCCGACGAGACGGCGCAGCTTATCTGGTGCAACAACAACGGCCGCGAGCGTTTTGCGCATTTCGTCGACCGCGCCAAACACACGCTATGGTTGCAGAACGAACGCTATCAGGACGCCGTGATCATCGAGCGCGTGGTGCGCGCGGTCACGCGCGGCGTGAAGGTGCACATACTCGCGCGTCCGCCGCATTCGCTCAAAAAGGACAAGCTGATCGAAGGGGTAGGGGGCTTGCGCATCATGCAGGACGTCGGCGCCAAAGTGCACCGGTTGAAAGGCCTGCGCCTGCACGGCAAAATGATGCTGGCCGACAGCGCGCGAGCCATCATCGGTTCGGTCAACCTCGCCCCGGGAAGCTTCGACGGCCGGCGCGAGCTCGCCATCGAGGTCGACGATACCGCGGTCATCAAGCGGCTGGAGAAAATCGCGCAGCACGACTGGGACCATTCGTCGGCGCTCGATCTGTCCGACGCCGGGTTGATGGCGGACCTGGCGAAGCGCGGCAAGGGCGAGGGCGCGGCGGACCTGGTCCTGGATGAGCAGGAAGAAAAACACAAACACAAGCACGCGAAGCACGGCGGCGGGCACTGAGGCGTTCAACCGTCGTTTCCGCTCAGTTACCTAAATGCGCGGGAACGACGATCGCGCAGTGGGCCGCCATGAGACGCTACGTCGTCGCGAACAGCGGTTTGCCGCACACTTGGAGCGCCACGTCGGCAAGCGCGTCCCACGCGTCGCCCCGGCCCAGGCCTTTCGACAGAGCGTCGAGCTTCGCCAGCGCCAGTAGCAATGGGGAAACGGACGCCGGCGCAACGCGACCCACGGCCCGCTCCAGCGCGCCCTGCCGCTTGCCCCACACCCGCACGTTGCGAATCGCCGCCGAGAGCGGGGTTCCTCCGCGGACCATGGTGTGCACGGCGGCAATGGCGTGCACGTCCTCGACCAGTTGCCAGATAGCGGGAACGGGTGCGTCGCCTTCCGCCTGCAACGAACGGAGAATGCGCAAGACGCGCGTCGCATCGCCTGAGAGCCACGCCTCCGACAGCTGGAACACGTCATAACGCGCCACATTGGCGATCGCGTGCTCGACTGCGTCGTGCGCGAGTTCGCCTTTCGGCAACAGGAGCCCTAGTTTTTCGATCTCCTGCGCAGCAGCCAGGAGATTGCCCTCGCAGTGATCGGCCAGGAACGAGAGTGTTTCGCGTGATGCGCGCTGGGCATGGCGCATAAGGCGCGCAGCGATCCAGGCTGGTAGCGCATCGCGTTCTACCGGATAAACGGCAATGGTCACGCCCGCGCCGGCCAACGCCTCGAACCATGCGGACGACTGGGTCGCGCGGTCAAGACGTGGCAGCGTGATTACAGTGACGTTGTCGGGGCTCGGATTGGCGGCATAGGCCTCGAGCGCTTTGCCACCTTCGACGCCGGGCTTGCCGGAAGGAATGCGCAGGTCCACGAGCTTGCGCTCGCCGAAGAGGCCCATGTTGGCGTTGGCGCCCAGGAAGGCGTCCCAGCGAAAGCCGGACTCGACGACGAATATGTCGCGCTCCACGGCGCCTGCGCCGCGTGCTGCTGCGCGAATTGCATCGCCGGCCTCGAGCGCCAACAGCGGCTCGTCACCATGGACCACATACAGAGGCGCGACGCCGCGTCGCAAGTGGTCGGGGAGATCGTCAGCGCGAACTTGCATGGTCGTGAATCCGCTTCGACCCTAAGCTGGCTTCCTTGCCGCCTGCAACCGCCTTACGATTTGCTGGATGGCGTCGGTCTGCATGTCCCGCTGCAGCCGCTGCTCCTCGAGATCGCGCGCCAGCGCCTGCGATTCGTTGAATGTATAGGAACGGCGGACGGTGATCTCGCCTGCCGGCATCCAGTCCGCCCCGTCGTTGTCGTGCAATCGAAAGGACACGCGCTTGATGAGCTGGAATTCGCGCACGGCACCGGCCGAGGACAGCGACAGCACTTCCTTGTCGTCCTGGACCACCGGGATGTCGAGCACGACCTGCGCGGCGGCGGCCGTGTCCGTGAGCGAGGCGCTGCCGGCTCCGGCGAGCGCGCGTCGCATCTCGTTGTTGAACGCAGGGGGTGCGCCGGAATTGAGGTACATGCTGGAGAAGGCGTAGGTCGCCGTTCCCCGCAACTGAAAGCCGCACCCCGCAAGCATGAGCACGGTGGCAGCGATGAGGATGCGCATGCTCGCGCGGCGCGTGATCAACGTCATGGGACCATCCTCATCTGCCAACCTTTTCTGCCACAGTCAAACGACCACGTTCACGAGTCGTCCCGGCACGATGATGACCTTTTTCACCGGCGCGCCATTGGCGTACTTCGCCACTTCGGCGCTCTCCCGCGCAGCCGATTCGATCGCCGCCTTATCCGCAGAGGCCGCAACGTTTAACTTGCCGCGCAGCTTGCCGTTCACCTGCAGCATCAGCTCGATTTCGTCCTGCGCAAGCGCGGCCAGGTCGACTTCGGGCCACGCGGCGTCGAGCAGGTCGCCGTATTCGACCGCAAGCTGTAAATCCTGCCAGAGCGCCCAGGTCGTGTGCGGGACTACGGGATAGAGCGCGCGCAGAAGGATTCCCATGCCATCGCGCTGCAACGCCGCGCTTCCACGGCGATCGGCAGGCACGGTCTCGAGCGTGTTCAGCATCTTCATGCCAGCAGACACCACCGTGTTGTACTGGATACGTTCGTAATCGTAGTTGGCCTGCTTCAGCGTGACATGCAAGTCCCGGCGCGCGGCTTTCACGCTTTCGTCGGCGTCGCGGTAGTCGAAGTGTCCGGTCGTGCTGCGGATGGCATCCGCATGCGCGTGGCCAAATGCCCACAGCCGTTTCAAGAACCGGTGGGCGCCTTCCACGCCCGTGTCGGACCAGATCGCGGAATCGTCCGGCGATCCGGCGAACATCACATAGAGTCGCGCGGTATCCGCGCCGTATTTGTCGATCAGGTCCTGCGGCTCGACGCCGTTCTGCTCGGTCTTGCCCATCTTGCCCACGCCACCGTATTCAACGGTGGTGCCGTCGGCAAGGCGCCCGCCGGTGATGTGTCCCTGTGCATCCATGGTGGTCGTTACGCTGTCCGGCGCGAAATAATCCTTGCCGCCCCTGGCGTTGCGCCGGTAGTAGATATGGTTGAGCAGCATCCCCTGCGTGAACAGGCGCGTGAACGGCTCATCGATCTTCACGAGACCCATGTCGCGCATCACCTTGGTCCAGAAGCGCGCATAAAGAAGATGCAGGATGGCGTGTTCGATGCCGCCGATGTACTGGTCCATCGGCATCCAGTAGTCATTGCGGGCATCGACCATGGCGCCAGCGCCAGGACTGGTATAGCGCATGTAATACCAGGACGAATCCACGAAGGTGTCCATCGTGTCGGTCTCGCGCTGTGCCGGCTTGCCACATGTCGGGCATGCGACGTCGAGGAAGTCGCGGCGATTGTTGAGCGGATTGCCACTGCCGTCGGGAATGCAGTCCTCCGGCAACACGACCGGCAGGTCGCGCTCCGGCACGGGTACCGCGCCGCACACGCCGCAATGGATGATCGGGATCGGCGTACCCCAATACCGTTGCCGGGAAATGCCCCAGTCGCGCAGGCGAAATGTGATCTTCTTTTCGCCCAGCCCCTTGGCGGCGAGATCGGCGGCTACCGCGTCGACCGCTTCGGCGTGGTTGAGGTCGTCGTACTTGACCGAGAATACGCAGCGGCCCCGCTCCTTGTCGGCATACCACGGCTGATAGGCATCGGCCGAGAATTCCTCGTTGGGCACTGCGATCACCTGCTTGATCGGCAGCCCGTATTTCTTCGCGAATTCGAAATCGCGCTCGTCGTGGCCCGGCACGCCCATCACCGCGCCGTCGCCGTAGGCCATCAGCACGTAGTTGCCGACCCAGACCTCGATCTTTTCGCCCGTGATCGGATGGTCAACGAAAAGGCCCGTCGCCGTCCCCTTCTTCTCCATCGTGGCCATGTCGGCCTCGATGACGCTGCCATGCCCGCACTCGTCGATGAATGCGGCGATCGTCGGGTTGGACTGCGCGGCGAGCGCGGCGAGCGGATGCTCGGCCGCGACCGCGCAGAACGTCACGCCCATGATCGTGTCCGCGCGCGTCGTGAACACATACATCCGGCCGTCGCCGATGAGGGTGCCCGCCGTGTCGCGGATGTCGTGCGGAAACGCAAAACGCACGCCCACGCTCTTGCCTATCCAATTGGCCTGCATCGTCCTGACGCGTTCGGGCCAGCCGGACAAGTGTTCGAGGCTCTCCAGCAGCTCTTCGGCGTAATCGGTGATCTTGAGGTAATAGCCGGGGATCTCGCGCTTCTCCACCGGCGCGCCCGTGCGCCAGCCGCGGCCGTCGATGACCTGCTCATTGGCCAGTACCGTCTGGTCCACAGGGTCCCAGTTGACGACCTGCGTCCTGCGGTAGGCGATGCCCTTCTCCAGCATCTTCAGGAAGAACCACTGGTTCCAGCGGTAAAAGTCGGGGTCGCACGCGGCGAACTCGCGCGACCAGTCGATCGCCCAGCCCATCGGGATGCATTGCGCCTTCATGCTCGCGATGTTTTCTTGCGTCCATTTGGCGGGCGCCACGCCGGCCTTGATCGCCGCATTTTCCGCCGGCAGGCCGAACGCATCCCAGCCCATCGGGAACAGGCAGTTCATGCCCTTCATCCGCAGGTGTCGGTACATCACGTCGTTGATCGTGTAGTTTCGCACGTGACCCATGTGCAGCCGGCCCGACGGGTAGGGCAGCATCGACACGCAATAGAATTTTTTGCGGTCGGGCCGTTCCACGGCGCGGTAGGCGTCGACCGCGGTCCATGCGGCTTGCGCGGCGGCTTCGATGTCTTTGGGAATGAACGGCGTCATTGGGTACACCGGATGTGGCGCGGGATTTGCAGTTGGCTAAACCGTTGATTATACCGGGCGACCGGTTGCTACCGGTCGATCGCGGGACCGATCAGCACCCATAAGCCAACGCCCGCGAACAATGCCGCAGCCACGATGCGCACAGCACGCAAAGGAATGCGTTTGGCGGCCGCGTCGCCGATGAACGCGGTCGGCGCATCGACCAGCAGCATGCCCAGCGTGGTGCCCGCGACCACCGCAACCAGTGAATCGAATTTGGCGGCGAGCATCGCGGTGGCGACCTGTGTCTTGTCACCGATCTCGGCCAGGAAAAAGGCAATGACCGTGACGGTGAACACATTGCGATTGGACGACGGGGGAGCATCGTCCTCGTCCAGCTTGTCCGGCTTGAGCGCCCATGCGGCAACCGCGAAGAACGAAATTGCGAGGCCCCAGCGCAGGACGTTGGGCGCCACGGCGTCACGAACCCAGTGGCCGAGCCAAGCGGCCAACGTGTGGTTGGCGAGGGTGGCGACCAGGATGCCGAGGATGATCGGCCAGGGTCGGCGGAAGCGCGCCGCAAGGACCAGAGTCAGCAGCTGCGTCTTGTCGCCCAGCTCGCCGATGGCGACGACCAGGGTTGCGACGAGAAAGGCTTCGAGCATGGCGGGGCGACGGGTGGAGTGGCCCTGGGTTACCCCACAATGGGCGATTTTATGCTATTGTCATAGACCGGCCGACGGGATGGGTGCGCGGCGCGGGCGGGTGGGGGGATAATTATAGTGGCGCAGAGGAACGACTCCCGCGCATGTGTACCAAAGCCTGAGGTGACTTTCGCACGGCAGTTATAGTTGAGCTCCTTGAAGACGCTACTTCACAGCATTTTCGCCGTCGCGATGGCGACGGCACTTTCACTTGGACCGGCGCAGGCAGCGCCGGTCAAGACCGAGCACGTCCAGGCCGAACTGGTTCCCGAGCGCACGGCGCTCGTGCCCGGCAGGCCCATCACGCTGGCGCTGCGGCTCAAGATGGCCGAAGGCTGGCATACCTATTGGCGCAATCCCGGCGATTCGGGATTGCCCACGACGATTACCTGGAAATTGCCGGACGGCATGGGTGTCGGCGCAATCCAATGGCCTGCGCCCCACGCATTGCCGACAGGACCCCTCGTCAATTACGGCTACGAAAACGAAGTCCTGCTGCTGACCGGTCTCACGGTGCCGCCGGATGCAGTTGTGGGCTCGACGCTCAAATTGGCGGCGCGCGCAGACTGGCTGGTCTGCAAGGACGTGTGCATTCCCGAAGGCGCCGACCTCGACGTGACGCTGCCCGTGGCGGAGCGTTCGGACCCCTATCCGCAGTGGGGTAGCGCCATTGCCGCCGCCCGCCTGGCCATTCCGACGCCATTGCAGGGCTGGCAAGTCGCTGCCCGCGGCGACGGCGCAAGGGTTGCGCTTACGCTGACGCCGCCCGAAGGCGTTGCGGACCCGGGCGTGATGCAATTCTTTCCGAACGATGAAGGACGCATCGAGCCTTCGGGCAAGCAGTTGCAAAAACGCGATGGGACCGGCACCTACGTACTGACGTTGCCGGCGGCAACGCAACTGGCCCCTGATTTCAAGCGAGTTGCGGGCGTGGTCACCGCGAGCAAGGGATTCACGGAACAAGGCGAACAGGTGGCGGCAATGACCGTCGACGTACCGCTGGTCGGATTGGTTACCGCGGGCGCCAAGACGTCGCTGACGCCGGCGCCTGGCGCTGACCTGTCGCCGCAGGCAGGCGCCGATGCCGTTTCGCAGGTCTCCTTCGCGGCCGCGATACTCCTGGCTTTTCTTGGCGGCCTGATCCTCAACCTGATGCCGTGCGTGTTTCCGGTGCTCTCGCTCAAGGCGCTGCATTTGGCCGAGGGACACGAGGACGCCCGCGTGCAGCGTCTGCAGGGAATCGCTTTTGCGGCAGGCGTGATCGCGACTTTCCTGGCGCTGGCCGGGCTGCTCCTGATCCTGCGCGCCACGGGCGAACAATTGGGTTGGGGTTTCCAATTGCAATCGCCGCCGATGGTCGTCGGCCTGGCGGTGCTGTTCTTTGCACTCGGGCTCAATCTGTCCGGCGTGTTCGAGTTCACGTCACTGGTGCCGTCGGCGGCGGCTGGCTGGACCGCCAAGAATCCCTACGTCGACTCCTTGCTTTCCGGCGTGCTCGCCGTGGTCATCGCATCGCCTTGCACCGCGCCGTTCATGGGGGCGGCGCTGGGCTTCGCGCTATCGCAATCGGCGATAGTTGCGTTGTCGGTGTTCGTGGCACTCGGCCTCGGCATGGCGCTTCCCTATGCGTTGCTCGCGTGGTTTCCAGCTTGGCGCCGGGTGTTGCCGCGGCCAGGGGCCTGGATGGAGCGCCTGAAACAGCTGCTCGCATTTCCACTCTATGCCACCGTGGCGTGGCTGATCTGGGTGCTTGGCGCGCAAATGGACAACGATGCCGTGGTGCGCCTTCTGGTGACGCTGGTGATCGTGGCGTTCGGGCTGTGGTCGTGGCGACTTTACCGGGGCGGGACCGGCCGGAGCTGGGCCGCTGCGTCGGCGGTTGCACTGGTATGCGCAGGCGTGGTCGTCTGGCCGCTCGTTCACGGCAACGACAGCGAAGCGCCAGGTCCGGTCGCGAGCGTTCCCACTGGACCCTGGCAGTCCTTCACGGCCACGACCGTTTCGGACTTGCGCAATGCGGGCCATCCGGTATTCGTCGACTTCACCGCGGCTTGGTGCGTCACCTGCCAGGTCAACAAGCGCATGGTCCTCAACAGTCCACAGATTCGCGATGCATTTGCAAGTCACGGTGTTGAACTGGTGCGCGCCGACTGGACGCGTCGCGACCCGGTGATCACGCGCGCGCTGGCGGCGCTGGGGCGGCAGGGCGTTCCGGTCTACGTGCTGTATCGACCTGGCAGGGAGCCGCTGATGCTGCCCGAGATCCTGAAAAAGCGAACCGTGCTGGATGCACTCGCCACCCTGGGCCCGGTGCAAACCGTGACACTCAATTGAGTCGCGACGGATGTCTGACTGATACTTTCTACCCGCAATCGAATTCGAGGATATCGCCATGTTTCTTCGCGCATGCTCAACCTTCGTAGCCCTGGCCCTGAGTTTCGCCGCGGCTTCCGCGTGGGCAGCTGCAGCGCCGGACTTCACACTGAACGACAGCGCGGGCAAGCCCGTCCGTTTGTCCGATTTTCGTGGCAAGTATGTCGTGCTCGAATGGACCAATCCCGAATGTCCTTTTGTCAGGAAGCATTACACCAGTGGCAACATGCAGGAGTTGCAAAAGGAGTGGGGCGCGCGAGATGTGGTGTGGCTCGCGGTCAATTCCACCAATCAATCCAGGTCCGAGTACAAGACGCCGCAGCAGATGGGCGAATGGATGAGGGCCAAGGGCGCCGCGCCCGAGGCAACGCTGGTCGATGCCACCAGCGCCACCGGTCGTGCCTACGGCGCCAAGACGACGCCGCAGATGTTCGTGATCGGCCCCGACGGCGGCATGCTCTACAACGGCGCCATCGACGACCGCCGTTCCTCAAATCCCGCGGACGCCAAGGTTGCGAACAACTACGTGCGCGCGGCATTGACGGAGGCACTCGCCGGCAAGCCCGTGAGTGTCGCTGGAACCACGCCTTACGGATGCAGCGTCAAATACTGAGCCTAGAAACGGGCGCGCGCGAAGAAGCCAGCCGCCACGGCTGGCTTTTTTGCGCTCAGGAGCGGTAAGCTAGAACAATAACAAGAGGAGGAACGAACCATGAACAGGAATACGGGGGTTTGGATCGGCATAGCATTGACCGCGATCATGCTGGCCGGATGTGCAACTTCACCACCTTCCGGCAAGCGCGAATTGATGCTCGTCGCCAATGACCAGAAGATCCTCTGGGACGATGCGGGCAAGCCGGTCATGATGGCGCCGGGCAAGGATAACGTGCTGGTGGTCGACATCGGCACCGATCCGCTGGTGCCGAAGATCGTAGCCAACCTGCCGTTGATGAACACCATCTTCGGGCCACCGACCAACCTCCAGATCACGCCGGACGGCAAGTTGGGTCTGGTGGCCAATTCCATGGACTGGGTGGCCGACGGCGCGACCTGGAAGGCCGTTCCCGACAACAAGCTGTATGTGATCGACCTCACGCTCGACCCGCCGAGGTTGATCGACACCGTGTTGGTGGGCAAGCAACCTTCCGGCATGTCGATCAATCGTGCCGGCGATTTAGCGCTGATCGCCAATCGCGCCGACAACTCGATAAGCGTCGTCAAGATTACCGGCAAGTCGGTCAAGCTGATCGATACAGTGGCGATGGGCGAGCAGGTGTCGCACGTCGCCATCACGCCCGACGGCAAGCGCGCCGTGGCGGCGAAATTTCCAGGCCACAAGGCGGCGATACTTGCCATCAACGGCGACAAGGTGACCTACGACAAACAGGACATTCCAGTCGGCTTCTGGCCCTATAACCTCGACATCACGCCGGACGGCAAGTTGGTGCTCACCGCAGACAACGGACTGTCGGGAGCCTCCGACGGCAACATCGACACCGTTTCGGTCATCGACTTCGAGGCCGTGCCCCCGCGCGTCATCGACAAGGTCGTCGTCGGCGACGGTCCGGAAGGCTTTGCCATCAGCCCCGATGGAAAAATGGCGGTGGCGGTGATCCTGCGTGGTTCGAATGCCGACAAGAAGGCGTTTTTCTACAATCGCAACGGCTCGGTCGTAGCGATGAAGATCGACGGCAAGAAAGTCACGCGGACCAACGAAATCGAAGTTCGCGGCCTTCCGGAAGGCTTGGTATTCAGCGATGACGGAAAGTATCTCTATGTCGGCAACTACCTGGACAGCGACGTGACGATCCTGCAGGTGGTCGGCGACCAGCTGGTCGACACCGGCAAGCGCATGACCCTTCCGGGGCACCCGGCGGCGATGCGCGCCCGGGCGCGTTGACGCAGGACACCGTTGGTTTTCGCGCGGTGCGCGTCGTGGGCGCGCGCTGCGCGGTGGCGACAGTGGCGCTCGTCGTCGTGGCGGCATGCACGCAGTCGGCTGAGCGCCCGATTCAAGGCTATGTCGAAGGCGAGTATGTGCGCGTGGCGGCGCCCTTCGCGGGCGCGCTGATCCGGCTTTCGGTCAAGCGCGGCGCCGAGGTGGTTGCCGGTGCACCGCTCTTCGCGCTCGAACGCGAAAACGAGGTCGCAGCGCGCCGCCAGTCAGAACAGCAACTCCAGGCGGCAGAGGCGCGCCTCGAGAACCTGCGCTCGGGCAAGCGTCCGCCTGAAGTCTTGACGGTCGAGGAGCAATTGCGCCAGGCGATAGCGACGCGCGACCTGGCCGTGACCAATCTCGAACGGCAAAAGAAGCTCTTCGCCAGCGGCTTCATCAGCGCCGCCGCAATCGACGATGCCCGCACGGAGGTGAAGCGCGACGAGGCCGCCGTCGCGCAGTTGCGGGCCGCCGTCGACACCGCAAAGCTACCGGCGCGCACGGATGAAATTCGCGCGGCCGAAGCGGATGCGCGTGCGGCGAAGGAAGCGTTGGCACAGGCCGACTGGCGTTTGAGTCAGCGCGCAATTGCCTCGCCCGCGACGGGGCGCGTCAACGACACCTATTACGTCCCCGGCGACTGGGTGGCGGCGGGCATTCCTGTCGTGAGCCTGCTGCCTCCCGCGAATGTGAAGATTCGCTTCTTCGTGCCGGAGCCGGTCTTGGGTCGCATGAGGTCGGGCCAGACCGTCAGCTTTTCCTGTGACGGCTGCGCCACCGGAATGAGCGCCCCAATCACCTTCATTTCGGATCGTGCGGAATTCACGCCACCGGTGCTCTATTCGCGCGAGAACCGCGCGAAGCTCGTGTACCTTGTCGAGGCATCGCCAGTGCCCGAACTCGCGGCCAAGCTCAATCCTGGCCAGCCGGTCGACGTCGTATTGCCGCAATGAATATTGAAGGCGGCGAGGATGTCGTCATCGACGTGCGCGGACTGAACAAGTTCTTCGGCAGGAACCACGTCGTTCGCGACCTGTCGCTGTCCGTGCGCCGCGGCGAAATTTTTGGCTTCCTGGGGCCCAACGGCAGCGGCAAGACAACCTCGATCCGCATGTTGTGCGGGCTGCTTACACCCGACAGCGGAGAAGGCCGCTGCCTGGGCTTCGACATCGTCCGCGAAGCCAAGGCGATCAAACGCCAGGTGGGCTACATGACGCAGCGCTTCTCGTTCTGGGAAGACTTGACGATCCGCGAGAACCTGAATTTCATCGCGCGGATGTATGGAATGAAAAGCGCCTACGCCAAGGTCGATGAGGCGCTCGACCATCTCGGCCTGACGTCTCGCGCCAAACAGCTTGCCGGCGCGCTATCGGGTGGATGGAAGCAACGGCTGGCGCTGGCGGCCTGCCTGCTGCACGACCCACAACTGCTGTTGCTGGACGAGCCGACTGCCGGCGTGGACCCGAAGGCTCGCCGCGATTTCTGGGAGGAGCTGCATGCGCTTGCGGCGCGCGGTATCACGGTGCTGGTGAGCACGCATTACATGGATGAAGCCGAACGTTGTCACAAACTCGGCTACATTCTCAATGGCCGGTTGCTGGCGCAAGGTACCGCGAGCGAGGTGATCGCGAGCCAGGCGCTGACGACCTGGTCGGTGACCGGCGCCGGGCTCCCCGCGCTCGCGGGCAAGCTGCGCGCATTGTCGGCAGTGGAGCAGGTTGCGGCGTTCGGTACGGCATTGCACGTCACCGGCTCCGATGCCGTGCGGCTACGCGAAGAACTCGCTCCACTGATGGCGGAGGCCGGAACCAGTTGGCAGGAAGTCGAGCCCGGCCTGGAGGACGTCTTCATCCACCTCATGCGCGACGCCGTCGAGGCGCATGACGTGACGCGGCGGCCGTGAACGACTGGTTCTCCTGGTCGCGCTGGCTTGGCATCGTGGCCAAGGAATTCATTCAATTGAAGCGCGACCGCCTGACGTTCGGCATGATCGTCGGCATACCGGTCATTCAACTCACGTTATTCGGCTACGCGATCAACTCTGATCCGAAGCACCTGCCGACCGCATTGCTGGTGGCGGAGCACAGTGAATTCTCGCGCAGCTTCTCGACGGCGCTCACCAACAGTGAATATTTCGATATCGTGCGCGAGGCCGCCGACGAGAACGAAGCCACGCGCCTGCTCGCAACGGGCGCGGTACAGTTCGTGGTCACCATCCCGCCGGATTTTTCACGAAGGCTGGTGCGCGGAGAGCGTCCGGCGTTGCTGGTGGAAGCCGACGCGACCGACCCGGTGGCCACCGGTAATGCCATCGCCTCGCTGAATCAGCTGGCGCAATCCGCGCTCATGCATGACCTGACCGGCCCGCTGGCTCCGCTCGCCACCAAACCGAGCGCTTTCGAGGTGCGCGTTCACGCACTCTACAATCCGGAGGCGGTCACGCAGTACAACATCGTGCCCGGGCTGATGGGCGTGATCCTGACCATGACGATGGTGATGATGACGGGCTTGGCGATCACCCGCGAACGCGAGCGCGGCACGATGGAGAACCTGTTGGCCACGCCTGCCACCGCCCTTGAGGTGATGACCGGCAAGATCGTGCCCTACGTGATGATCGGCCTGGTGCAGGTGTCGATCATCCTGGTCCTTGCGCGGGTGCTGTTCGGGGTGCCGATGGTGGGCAGCCTTCCGCTGCTCTTTGCCGCGGTGCTACTGTTCATCGCGGCCAACCTGACGTTGGGACTCACGTTTTCATCGCTGGCGCGAAACCAACTGCAGGCCATGCAGATGACATTCTTCTTCTTCCTGCCGTCGATTCTGCTGTCCGGATTCATGTTTCCTTTCCGCGGCATGCCGGGTTGGGCGCAGGCGATCGGCGAGGTGCTGCCGCTGACGCACTTCCTGCGCATCGTCCGCGGCATCCTGCTCAAGGGCAACGGCCTCCCCGAGGTCGCGCTCGAAGCGTGGCCGCTACTCCTGTTCATGCTGGTGGTGATGCTGCTGGGATTGCGCGCGTTCCGCAGCACGCTGGACTAGCGAATCGGCAAAACTCCTATTGCGGTCGAATAAAATTCGTGACCGCCGCCGCGAACTCGGCTGGCTTTTCGAGTGGCGGCAGATGCCCGCACGTGTCAACGATATGCAAGCGTGAGCCGGCGATGTCGCGGTGGAAAACGCGTGCCATCGCCGGCGGCGTGATGGCGTCATCCGCACCCCACAGGACTAGGGTCGGCATGCGCAACGCGGCGATCGTCCTGTCGAGTTTTTCCCCTGATTGAGTGAACGATTGCAGCACGCTGCGGATGGTCGGGGCGTCACCCCGCTCAAGATGCAGTGAATAGGCGAGGTCGACCAATGCGTCGGTCACCATGGCCTTGTCATGAAACAGGCCTTCGAACGCAGTGCGCAGGTTGGCACGGGTAGAAATGTTGAGATCGACTGGCATCAGGCAAGCGCCTTCGTCGAGACCCGCGGCGTCGTTCAGGATTAGCTTGTCGACTCGCTCCGGAAAGCGTAGCGCGAAGGCCGCAACGATCCAGCCTCCAAGCGAATGGCCCAGCAGATGGGCGCGCGCAATGCCGAGGTTGCCGAGGAAGCGATCGAGGATTTCCACGAATCCGGCGATGCGATAGTCGATCTGTGGCTTGTCCGATCGCCCGAAGCCCAGGAGATCGAGCGCGATGACGCGATTCGAGGTGGCCAGTGCATCGATGCAGAACGCCCATTGGTCGGCGTCCCCGCCGACGCCGTGGACGAGGACGAGCGGCGGTCCTTCACCGGTGTCGTAATAGAAAATCCTTTGCCCGAATACCGCTGTCTCACGCGACTGTGGCAGCGTCGGCAGCAAGAATTGCGGTGTAGCCGTGGACATGCGTTCCTCCTCGTGTCGGGCGGAGTCTTGCCCTAGTGCAGTGCGATGGCGAGTCCCAGCGGAATGAAGAGGGCCGACATGATATTGCCGATCAGCACGATCGATGCAACCTTGGCCGGTTCTTGCCGGAATTGCTCGGCGACCATGAAATTCAACACCGCTGGCGGCAAGGAACCAAAGATTATGAGCAGTCCCTGCTGCATGGGGTCGAGGCCCAATACGGGACCCAGCAGCGCGGCGATTGCGATTCCCGTCAAGGGACACACGAGGCCGCCGACCACGCCAAGGTGCCAATCGTCCCAGCGCACTTCGTAGAGCCTTACGCCAAGCGAGAGGAGCATCATCGGAATCAGTGCGTCGCCGACCATCTTGATTGCGACTGAACCCCATTCCGGCAGTGGCGGATGCGCAATGGCGAAGGCAAAGCCAAGGAAAGTCGACCACACCATCGGATTGCGCAGAAGGTTGCCGAAGCGCGCATGGTGGTCGATCATCCATGCGCCGAGCGTGAAATGGAGCAGGTTGGAGATTGTGAACAGCGCAACCATCGCTGAAAATCCAGGCTGACCATACGCCAGAGCGGCGAGCGGCAGGCCAATGTTGCCGCAATTATTGAACATCATCGGAGGCACGAAAGTGCGGTAGTCCACGTGGAGCAGACGTGCGAAAGGCCATGCCAGGAGGCCCGAACCCAGCACGATACCGACTGTGGCGAGCATCAGCGGCCCATTCTCGGCAATCCTGAAGTCCTTGCTGGCCAGCGCTGAGAAAATCAGCGCCGGCGCCAGGATCGTCATGCTGATCCGATTGACCATCGCCATGTCAGGCTTGACACGGCGTGCGTAGAAATAGCCAACCAGGATGATCAGGAAGACCGGCAGGATGATGCCGAGGATGCGCTGGAACACTACGTCGCGATCAGAGAATGTAGCGCGACAGGTTGTCGTCGCCGGCGATGCCGGCCAGCGTGGCGTCGACAAAGGCGGCGTCGATGACGATCGTGTCGCCGGTGCGGCGCGCGGCGTGGAAGGACACGTCGTCCAGCAGGCGCTCCATCACCGTGTACAGGCGGCGGGCGCCGATGTTTTCCTGCTTCTCGTTCACGGCGAACGCGATCTCGGCCAAGCGCCGCACGCCTTCGGGTTGGAAATCGAGATGAACCTGCTCGGTGCTGAGCAATGCGGCGTATTGGCGCGTGAGGCAAGCGTCAGTCGCGGTGAGGATCTGTTCGAAATCGGAGACAGACAACGATGTGAGTTCGACGCGAATCGGGAAGCGTCCCTGCAGCTCCGGAATGAGATCCGAAGGCTTGGACAAGTGGAATGCACCCGATGCGATGAAGAGGATGTGGTCGGTCTTGACCATCCCATACTTGGTGGTCACGGTTGTGCCCTCGACCAAAGGCAGCAGGTCGCGCTGCACGCCTTGGCGAGAGACATCTGCGCCGTGCGCATCGGAAAGCGACGCGATCTTGTCGATTTCGTCCAGGAACACGATGCCGTTTTGCTCGGCGGCGGCCAGCGCCTTGCCCTTGACGTCGTCCTCGTTGAGCAGCCGCGCCGCCTCTTCGTCGGTGAGAATTTTCATCGCTTCGGCGACCGTCGTCTTGAGGTGTTTGCGCCGTCCGGGTCCCATCTGCTGGAACATGCCCTGGATCTGGCTCGTCAGGTCCTCCATGCCGGGAGGCGCCATGATTTCCATTTGAGCCGGCTGGGACGAGACCTCGATCTCCACTTCGCGCTCGTCGAGCGAGCCTTCGCGCAGCATCTTTCGAAATTTCTGGCGCGTGGCCGAGTCCACGGGTTTCATGTCCGTGATATTCACGTCTCGGGCTGGAGGCAGCAGTACGTCGAGCAGTCGCTCTTCGGCCGCGTCGGCGGCATGGCCGCGTACCTTGCGTGTCTCGTTTTCGCGGGTTTCCTTGATCGCGACCTCAACGAGGTCACGGATGATCGTATCGACGTCGCGGCCGACATAGCCCACTTCGGTGAACTTGGTTGCCTCGACCTTGACGAAAGGTGCATCGGCCAGCCGCGCCAGGCGGCGCGCGATCTCCGTCTTGCCCACACCCGTCGGGCCGATCAACAGGATGTTCTTCGGCGTTATTTCATGCCGCAAGGGCTCCGGTACCTGTTGCCGCCGCCAGCGGTTACGAAGCGCGATGGCAACGGCGCGCTTGGCGGCCTCCTGCCCGACGATATGCTTGTCGAGTTCGGAGACGATTTCCTCGGGAGTCATTTTCGACGACATACAGGGCGGCTCGCGGCGCTCGGAAATAATCGCCGACCAATAGGGGGCGGCCTCGGAATTGTACCGTGCCGCGGAAGCCGGCTTCGACAGTCGTGGACAATCGCCTTTCGACTGGCCGCGGGCACGTGGTTCCCTTATCATGGACACGTGTCGGTTGGGCCGGTGCCGCAAGTGGTTGATCCGGCATTGCGCAAGACCCATGACGCAATTGAGCGGCGGGATGTGCCGCACCGATCCAGGTCCATTTCGTGAGGAGATACATCGTGCGCCGATTGATCATGGCAGTTGCACCGGCGCTTCTACTGCTGGCGGGCTGCGCGCAAATGCAGGCGGCACCGGACAAGATGGTCTATTTCGTCGAGCCGAAGGACGGCGCGACGCTCACCAGTCCCTTCAAGGTGGTGTTCGGCGTCAAGGGCATGGCGCTCGATCCGGCCGGAGACATCAAACCGGACTCCGGTCACCATCACCTGCTGATCAACCTGGATGCAACCAAGGCCGGCGAGGGTATTCCGGTTGACGATACGCACATCCACTTTGGCAAGGCGCAAACTGAAACCGAGGTGAAGCTTCCTCCTGGCAATTACAAGCTCACGATGCAGTTCGCGAATGGCGCGCACGTGTCCTATGGGCCTCCCATGGCGGCGACGATTCGCGTGACCGTGAAATAAGTGCGGCGGACATTCATGGTGCGATGCGTGGCGGCGATCGCTATTTCCGTCCTGGCGGCGTGCGGGGGCAACAATCCTTCCAGCCCGGCAGCGGCGGACCAGATAGGCAACCTTCAGGCGCCGTTGCGAGGCGTCGGCAGCGCGGCCGTGGGCAAAATCGTCGTGGTCGACTATCCCGACGGCATTGTCCTCACGCTGGACATTTCCAACCTGCGGCAGGGCACCTATCGCCTGGCCTTCCACGCCAACCCGATCTGCAATTCGCCCCGCGGCGAGTCGGCAGGGCCCGTGTGGGGTCCGCCCGATTCGGCAAGGGCGCCGGCAGAATTGATTCCGATTGCCTACGCCGGGCAAGCCGGCCAGATTTCCTTTTCCGCGCGCATTCCGGGCGTGCATATCGATCGCGAACCGAGCTTGCGTGGACGCAGTATCGTGTTGCACGAGGGGCCCTTCGTCGACAGCCCGTTGCCCGGAATGCCCAACAATTACATCGCCTGCGGCGTGTTCGAGGACCTGCCCAAGGGCTTCTTCAGCCAATAATTTCCAAGGACGGACCGGCATGGGCTTTCTCGCCGACAAAAAAATTCTCATTACCGGTGTTCTTTCCAATCGCTCGATTGCCTATGGCGTGGCGCGTGCATGTCAGCGTGAAGGAGCGACGCTTGCGTTCACTTATGTCAACGATGACCTGAAGGACCGGGTTGTGAAGCTGGCCGCCGACTTCGGCCCGTGTCCGGTAATCGTCTGCGATGTGGCTTCGGATGACTCGGTCGATGGACTTTTCACGACGCTCAAATCCGAGTGGGGATCTCTCGACGGCTTGTTGCATTCCATCGCGTTTGCGCCACGCGAGGCGTTGGCCGGCGACTTTCTCAACGGCATGACGCGCGCCGCATTCACGACGGCGCACGACATTTCGAGTTACAGCTTCGCGGCGCTGGCCCGCGGCGCGCGCCCGCTGATGCAGGGGCACGCCGGCGCGTTGGTCACGCTGACCTACCTGGGTTCCACGCGGGTGCTCGAGAACTACAACGTGATGGGACTGGCGAAAGCGAGCCTGGAGGCCAACGTGCGCTACCTTGCGTCCTGCCTCGGTCCTGAGCAAATTCGCGTCAACGGCATTTCCGCAGGACCGATTAAGACACTGGCCGCCGCCGGCATCGGGGGCTTCAACAAGATCCTGCATTTCGTCGAGCGCAATGCGCCGCTGCGTCGCAACGTGACCACGGAAGAGGTGGGAAATGTCGCCGCCTTTCTCCTGTCTGACCTGGCCAGCGCCGTCACTGGCGAGATTGCCTATGTCGACTGCGGCTTCTCGACCGTGGCCGCAGGCATGAGCGAGGAGTGACGGCAACCACGCATCGCTTTGATGCGGTGGTCTTGGGCGGCGGCCACAATGGCCTCACCTGCGCCGCCTACCTTGCCGGTGCGGGCTTGTCCGTGTGCGTTGTCGAGCGCCGCAGCGTGCTCGGCGGCGCGGCGGTCACCGAGGAATTCCATCCGGGTTTCCGCAATTCCACCGCCAGCTATACGGTCAGCCTCCTCGACCCGCAAGTCATCCGCGACCTGCGTCTTGCCGAACATGGGCTGTCGGTCAGCGAGCGGCCGATTGCCAATTTCCTGCCGCTGCCAGACGGCCAATATTTGAAGCTTGGCGGTGGATTGGCGGCAACGCAGTCGGAAGTCGCGAAATTCTCCGTGGCCGACGCGTTGGCGTTGCCCGTTTACTACGCCATGCTCGAACGCGTCGCTGACGTGCTGCGCGAGATGCTGCCGGTGACGCCTCCCAACATCCGCGCTGGCAATGCCGCGGATCTAGCCGCGGTCCTCGGCATGCTCAAGATCGGCAAGCACTTTCGCGCGCTGTCACTGCCGGAGCGGCGCGATCTCCTCGATCTTTTCACCAAGAGTGCAGGCGACCTGCTCGATCAATGGTTCGAAAGTGCCCCGATCAAGGCAGTGTTCGGCTTCGATGCGGTGGTGGGCAATTTCGCCAGTCCCTATGCGCCCGGCTCGGCGTATGTCCTCTTGCATCACGTGTTTGGCGAAGTGAATGGCAAGCGGGGCCAGTGGGGACACGCCCGCGGCGGCATGGGCGCCATTACGCAGGCGATGGCCAAGGAATGCGCCGCACGTGGAGTCATGTTGCGAACCAACGCGGCCGTGGCGAGGGTGCTTGTCAAGGCCGGCCGTGCGGCGGGTGTGGAACTGGACGACGGCACGGTGATCGAAGGCAAGCGCGTCGTCGCCAATGTCAATCCCAAGCTCTTGTTCGAGCGTCTGGTCGATGCGCAACACGTCGATGCGGATTTCCGTGCACGGATCGCGGCCTACCGCTGTGGCTCGGGCACCTTCCGCATGAACGTAGCACTATCCGAATTGCCGGACTTCACGGCGCTTCCGGGAAAACATGCGCAACAGCACCACAGCAGCGGCATCATCATGGCGCCGTCGCTTGCCTACATGGAACGCGCTTATTTCGATGCGCGCACCCATGGTTGGTCACAGGCGCCGATCGTCGAAATCCTGATTCCTTCGACCGTCGACGACACGCTGGCCCCGGCTGGAATGCATGTCGCAAGCTTGTTCTGCCAGCACGCCAATCCGCGGCTCGAAGTTGCGTTGCCGGGGCGCACGTGGGACGACTTCCGCGACGAGGTAGCCGACGTAATGATCGACACCGTCAACGGTTTCGCTCCCAATTTTCGCGCGAGCATTCTCGGGCGACGCATTCTCACGCCGCTCGATCTGGAGCGCGAATTCGGGCTGACGGGTGGCGATATTTTCCACGGCGCACTATCGCTCGACCAGCTGTTTTCCGCGCGCCCGGTGCTGGGCCATGGCGACTATCGTATGCCGGTGCGAGGGTTGTACCTGTGCGGCGCCGGCGCGCATCCCGGTGGCGGTGTGACCGGCATTCCGGGGCGCAACGCCGCACGCGAAATTCTGCGTGACGTGAAGCGCCGCAGATTCTAGCTCCGGGTTCCAACCACGGATTAGGACGCCGAGAATTGCGGCTAGCGTGGTACCGCTACGCGCGCAACCAGGTACGCGTGGATGCCGGCGATTTCCTTATCGTTCAGGTGATGCAGGCGGCTGCGGGCGACGGATGTCATGAGGCCGTGCTCTTTTCCATCGATGCCTATGCCGGTGCGCAGAAGCCGCGTGAATTCGGGCAACTCGTACGCGGCGGCGACCACAAGGTCCGGTTCTGAACCCCAGGGGTGGCCCTTCAGGTCGCCGCCATGGCATTCCCGGCAGACAATGCTCGTCAGGTGGCGCGCGGCCGCGTGCTGTGGGCCCGCATCGGCCGGGTCCTTGCGCATCTCTTCCTCCACATACGTCACGCCAGGCTTGAAGTCACCCTCGCCGTTCAGGAAGCTCAGGCGATCGAGCGGACCAACGTAGTGTTCCGGCTGTTCGATGCCGCCTGCCGGCATGGAGCGCACAAAGGCAGTGATGTCCGCCATCTCGTCGTCGGTGAGCCGGACGAAACCCGATGACGGCATGGCGACCACGCCGCGGCCATCGGGTCGCACGCCCGCACGAACGATCCGCGCGAGTTCCTCGTCGGAATAGACCTTGGCCTTCTGAGTGAGGTTCGATGCGTAATACCGTCCATGCAGCCAACCGTCGTCGGAGAAGAGCCCCCCGCGCAGGTCCGCCTTGTGGCAATCGGTGCAGCCGGTGCGGTCCGCAAGCTCCTTGCCCCGTGCAATTGCCTCCGCGCCCGTCGTGGCTGCAACCGGCATGCTGACGACCGGGTAGCGGCGCTCGAACATTTGCATCGTCGTTACGTACACGTACGCCACCAGCAGCAAGAATCCGGCGAAGAGTCCCAAGAGCGTGAACGTGGTGTACTTGACGAGTTTGCGCAAGCCAAACCTCGAGCGGGACTCCTTCGTGCCGTTTTGGCGCGATCGGCGAAGGGCCGCCCCGAGCCGGTCGCCGAAGACGAATCGGGCAAAAGTATCGTGCGCGGCGCGAACGCGACGCGCGAAACTTTGGTCCGGCGAACGCGAAACGTTGCTTCGCCACGAAATATCCGAAGTCAGCCGATAAGCCGGGTTCTGTTACGGCGCACGCGAACGTGCGCTATGACCGTCATTCTTCTAGGCGCACCGTTGCCGATGCGCTCAAGCCACCTACCCGCGGACTTACGCGAGCAGCGTCAGTGTCCGCCTACTTGGTGTTGCTCCGGATGGAGGTTACCGCGTTTCACCCGCTTCCTTTTTACGGGAAGCGACTCGTCTCTGTGGCCCTGTTCCTCGCCTTCATCGGCCGCGCTAACGGCGACTTATAGCGTCTGGGCGTTACCCAGCATCCTGCTCTGCGGAGCCCGGACTTTCCTCCCCCCGCACCGTTTGCACGGTGAAGGCGGCGACGGTCTGGCTGGCTTCGGGCCGCTAGTGTACAGCGATTTCAGTGGGGCGACTGGGGCAACGGAGGGCAGCACAGCGTGGCGACTGAGGGGTAACCGGGAAACCTGGGGCCACCGGCGCCGGCGCCGGCGTTCGGAGCCCTGCCGCAGTACACTTGGCGCCGCCACGACGGCCGCCTTGGAGAGGATCGAGGAAGATGGATAGTGAAGCGAAAGTGCCGAGTGAATTGACAGTGCGCAGCGATATCGACATCGCGCAGCACGCAACGCTATTGCCCATCGGCGAGATCGCTTCGCGCCTTGGCATCCCGGATGCCGCGATCGAGCCCTATGGGCGAACCAAGGCCAAGGTCGCCCTGGACTGGCTGGCCGGGCTGGAGAGTCGCCCCAACGGCAAGTTGATCCTCGTCTCGGCGATCACACCGACGCCGGCAGGCGAGGGCAAGACGACGACCACGGTGGGCTTGGGCGACGCGCTCAATCGAATCGGCAAGAAGGCGGTCATCTGCCTGCGCGAACCGTCGCTTGGTCCCGTATTCGGCATGAAGGGTGGCGCAGCGGGCGGAGGCCATGCGCAGGTGGTCCCGATGGAGGATATCAACCTGCACTTCACCGGGGATTTCAACGCCATCGCCGCCGCCAACAACCTGCTGGCCGCGTTGATCGACAACCACATCCATCACGGCAACGAGCTCGGGATCGACGTCCGGCGCATTGCCTGGAAGCGCGTGCTGGACATGAACGACCGCGCGCTGCGCGACATCACAATTGCGCTGGGCGGCCCGGCCAACGGGTATCCACGCCAGGACGGCTTCGACATCGTCGTGGCCTCCGAAGTAATGGCGATCTTCTGCCTGGCCACCACGTTGGCGGACCTCAAAGAGCGCCTCGGCAACATTGTGATCGGCTACACGCGCGAGCAAAAGCCCGTGCGCGCGCGCGACCTCAATGCCCACGGTGCAATGACGGTGCTGCTCAAGACCGCGCTGCAGCCGAACCTCGTGCAGACGCTGGAGAACAATCCTGCCTTCATCCATGGCGGACCGTTTGCCAACATCGCCCATGGCTGCAATTCGGTCATTGCCACGCGGTCGGCGCTCAAGCTTGCCGACTACGTCGTGACCGAGGCCGGTTTCGGCGCGGACTTGGGCGCCGAGAAGTTCATCGACATCAAGTGCCGCAAATCCGGATTGCGTCCGGACCTGGTCGTACTCGTGGCGACGCTGCGTGCGCTCAAGTACCACGGCGGGATCGAACTTCCCGACCTAAAACGCGAAGACTTGGGCGCACTCGAACGAGGGATCGCCAATCTTGAGCGGCATGTAAACAACGTTCGCAACCACTACGGGTTGCCCTGCGTGGTCGCGGTCAATCATTTCACATACGACACGGACGCGGAGATTGCGTTGCTCAAGCGCAAGGTCGCCCATCACGATGCGCCGATCGTCGTGGCCCGGCACTGGGCCGGCGGCGGCGCCGGTGCCGAAGATCTGGCGCGGGTCGCGGTCGACATGATCGACCGCATTCCGGGGGATTTCCGCTTTGTCTACGAGGATGCCGATCCGCTTTGGGAGAAGGTGCGCAAGGTCGCCATGACCATCTACGGCGCCTCCGAGATCACGGCGGATACCAAGGTCAGGGCGCAGATTCGCAAGCTGCAAGAGGACGGCTACGGCCACTATCCCGTGTGCGTGGCCAAAACCCAGTACTCGTTCTCCACGGATGCCAAGTTGCGTGGCGCGCCCAGTGGGCACGCCGTCAACATCCGCGAAGTGCGACTCGCTGCGGGTGCAGAGTTCGTGGTGATGGTCTGCGGCGACGTGATGACGATGCCGGGCCTGCCCAAGGTGCCGTCGGCGGCGCGCATCGACGTCGACGACGACGGCAAGGTCGTGGGACTTTTCTAGCGCCGTTTCAAACCACGCGCCATCGCAACGTTTCGCCCGCGCGCAGCGGAACGATTCGCTTGTCACCATACGCATAGTCGGCCGGAACGGTCCACGTTTCGCGCTTGAGGGTCACCGTTTCGGCGTGCGGCAGTAGTCCATAGAATTGCGCGCCGAAGCGGCTGGCAAAGCCGGCCAGGCGGTCGAGCGCGCTGGCGTTCTCGAAGGCCTCCGCGTACAACTCCAGCGCGACGGGCGCCGAATAGCATCCGGCGCATCCGCAGGCACTCTCCTTGGTGTTCTTCGCGTGCGGAGCGGAATCGGTGCCCAGGAAAAACTTGGGGTCGCCGGACGTTGCCGCCGCCACCAGCGCCAGCCGGTGTACTTCTCGCTTCAGGACCGGCAGGCAGTAATTGTGTGGTCGTAGATAATTGCCGGTAAAGAGCGCGTTGCGCGAGAATAATAGGTGCTGCGGCGTGATCGTGGCGGCAACGTTGGCCGTCTGTTCGCGCACGAATGCCGCCGCTTCCAGCGTGGTGATGTGCTCGAGGACGACCTTCAATCCCGGAAAGTCACGGACGATGCGTTGGAGCAAGGTGTCCACGAAGACGCGCTCTCGGTCGAACATGTCGACTTCGGGTGCGGTGACTTCGCCGTGCAGCGACAGGACCATTCCGCGTTTTTCCATCGCGGCGAACACCGGGTAGACACGATCGAGCGAGGTAACGCCGGAATCGGAGTTCGTCGTCGCGCCGGCGGGGTAGTACTTCACCGCGTGAACGAAGCCCGAGGCTTTCGCTTCGGCGACAGCTGAAGGCGGCGTGTTGTCGGTCAAATAAAGCGTCATCAGCGGCTCAAACGCCGCCGCCGGAGGCAGCGCGACCTTGATCCGGTCCCGATACGCGCGTGCCGCGGCGACCGTAGTGACGGGCGGATTGAGGTTTGGCATGACGATTGCCCGTCCGAATGCTCTGGCCGTTTGGGCCAGGACGGCTGCCATTTCCGGACCGTCGCGAAGGTGCAGATGCCAGTCATCCGGCCTGGGCAGGGTCAGGTCTTGGGGAGAGCCCGGAAGGGTGGTATTGGGGGTAGAGGTCATCGGAAAGCCTTGTTTTTCCGTGATTATACGGCTCCTGGGGTTGGCAATTCCGGGCTCCCGGGCATCGCGGGGTACTGGATTCGGGGTGGCTAGCGGGAGCCTCGCGGGCTATAATGCGAAATTTCGTGCGGCCCCCACAAGAGGGACTGTAGCGGCATGGAAATCTGCCGCCAATCGAGTATCCGGAGTGAATGAAGCATGGCAGTCAAGAGTGCAACCGCCGTCAAGAAAGTCCGCGAGCTGACCGAGGAGGAAATCCTCAAGGCGCCCGAGAAGGACTACATGAATGAAGCGCAGCTCCTGTTTTTCAAGAAGCAGCTGATCGAACTGCGCGACCAATTGCTGCAGAACGCCGACGACACCGGCGAGCATCTGCGGGAAAACGAAGTCACGACGGACCCCTCCGACCGGGCGACGCTCGAGGAGGAGTACACGCTCGAACTGCGCACCCGCGACCGGGAACGCAAGCTTCTGAAGAAGGTCGAGAAGTCCCTGCGCATGATCGAGGATGGCTCCTATGGCTGGTGTGAGGAGACCGGTGAACCGATTGGCGTGCCGCGACTCATCGCGCGACCGACCGCGACGCTATCGCTCGAGGCGCAGGAACGCCGCGAGCGCGTACAGAAACTGTATGGTGACTGAGTTGGAAACTGAGTTGGAAACTGAGTTGGAAACTGAGTTGGAAACTGAGT
>JBDTPJ010000032.1:0-33350 GCA_039932755.1 Betaproteobacteria bacterium | reverse complement strand
GCGCGCACGCCAACAACAAGATCGACCTGCAGGAATTCATGATCGTGCCGATCGGGGCGCCAAGTTTCCGTGAGGCATTGCGCTACGGCGCAGAGGTATTTCACACGCTGAAGAAGCTGATCGACGCGCGCGGCATGCCCACGACCGTCGGCGACGAAGGGGGCTTTGCCCCTGATCTGCCATCGAACGAGTCCGCGCTGCAATTGCTCGTCGAGGCCATCGACAAGGCCGGCTACACGCCAGGCAAGGATATCGCGCTGGCATTGGACTGCGCGGCCAGCGAGTTCTGGAAGGATGAACGCTATCGGCTCGAGTCGGAAAATCGCGCGCTCACATCGGAGCAGTTCGCCGACGTCCTGGCCGCGTGGTGCGACAAGTATCCGATCATCAGTATCGAGGACGGTATGTCCGAGCACGACTGGACCGGCTGGAAATACCTGACCGACCGCCTGGGCAAGAACGTACAGCTGGTGGGCGACGATTTGTTCGTCACCAACACCAAGATACTCAAGCAAGGCATTGCCAAGGGCGTGGCCAATTCGATCCTGATCAAGATCAACCAGATCGGAACCCTGTCGGAGACCTTTGCCGCCATCACCATGGCCACCCGCGCAGGCTACACCTCAATCATCTCGCATCGTTCCGGCGAGACCGAAGACAGCATCATTGCGGACATCGCGGTAGGTACCAATGTCGGCCAGATCAAGACGGGTTCCCTTTCGCGCTCGGATCGCATCGCCAAGTACAACCAGTTGCTGCGCATCGAGGAAGACCTGGGCGAGGCCGCAAGCTATCCGGGCCTCGAGGCCTTCTACAATATCCGATAGGCATTCCTCCACCAACATGCGCTGGCTTGCGTTCATTTTTGTGGCCCTGATCCTGGCGCTTCAGTACCCGATGTGGCTGGGCAAGGGCGGCTGGCTGCAGGTCCGGGAAACGGATCGCCAGATGGCGCTGCAGCGCGAAGCCAACGCCAAGCTCAAGTCCCGCAACGACGCGCTCGATGCTGACGTGCGTGACTTGAAGACCGGTTCGGAGGCGATCGAGGAGCGTGCCCGTTCTGAACTGGGAATGATCCGCTCCGACGAAGTGTTCTTCCAGGTGCAGCCCGCGGGCGCACCCGTGGTCACGCCGGCGCCGGCCCTGACGGCTCCGGGCGCCAAGCCAGCCCCGCGGCACTGACCACGGCGCAGGGTTACCTACACCGCTCGCCGATCCAGATCTCCCTCCTTCCGGCTCATGCTCCGTGTAACTTCGCGCAGCAACCCGCGCCTGGCCGCGGCGGCGGCTCTCATTCATTCGTCGCGCGACCGCCGTAAAACTGGCCGGTGCGTCCTAGAGGGCGACCATCTGATCGGCGTATACCTCGAACGCGTGGGCGTTCCGGAGACGCTGGTTGTCGTCGAGGATCGCATTGTTGATCCACGCTTTGCCGCACTCATCGCTCGCGTACCGGCGCGGGATGTGATCGTGGTCCCGGCGGGGATCTTTGGCGAGGTATCGACGCTGCCGGCGGCCGTCGGCGCGCTGGCGGTTGTGGTGACGCCTGAGGTCGCGTTGCCGCCACCGGCGGCGTTTCACCTGCTGCTGGAGGACGTGCAGGATCCGGGCAACGTCGGCGCCATCCTGCGCACCGCAGCGGCTGCGGGAGTCGAGCAGGTTCTGTTGTCGAAGCACTGTGCATTCGCCTGGTCGCCCAAGGTGCTGCGTGCGGGGCAGGGCGCGCACTTTCTCACCACGATCGTCGAGGACGTCGACCTGGTCGCATGGGTACGCGACTACCGTGGACAGGGAAGTGCTGTCGCGACGGTGGCTGGCGGTGGCTCCGATCTATTCGCGGCGACCTTGCCCCCGCGCATTGCGGTCCTCATCGGCAATGAAGGCACTGGGCTTTCCAAAGCCCTGCTGCGCGAAGCCGACGCCCGGATAACAATTCCCATGCCGGGAGGTGCCGAGTCTCTCAATGCCGCGGCCGCCGCGGCGGTGGTGCTGTTCGAATGCGTGCGGCAGCGGCGGGCGAACAGGACTACGACATCAATAGAGAACCGCTGAGAATCGCGCGTCCTCGCGACATCCTCCTCCAACGTCGGGAGCGGATAGGCTTCCCTCGATGCCCTGTGCCGTGATCTTGATGTCCCTTATCGCCACGCCGGTATTGAGCCCCTTGTCACATTTGTACGTCGCGGTGGGAATGGAGTGTAACGAACCATTCTGATTCAACGCGCCGGCGAGAGTGCAACTTTCGTTCAAGCCGTTGTAGCTGAAATTGAGGCTTGCGATATTGGCGGACTGGGAGGTCTGCAGCGTGAAAGTGTCTGTATAGAAGCTGTTGTCGCCGCTATTTGTGCATCCGGTATACGCGCCCGTCTGTCCACCGATGTAGGTTCCCGCGATGGGAATCGAGGTCAAAGTGAGTCGCTGCAACGACTTGGTGACGGTGCCCACGCCCGAAACCGCATACGCCAAGGCGCCCAATGTCGAATTGTTTGTATCCGGCGTAAAGGAGGCAGTACCTACCTGCGATTCAACGTGATCTGTCGAATTCCAGGGGCCGGCATAGTAGCTGCCAAAATAGGTGTAGATCGGTCCAACGTATTTGCTGGTTCCATCCCAGACCAGGGTCGCGGTGATCCAGGTGGGCTTCTTGTCCGCGCCGAAAATGAAGAACGTGCCGTAGATGAATGTGTCGGACTGCACGAGATTCACTCCCCAGCCGTCTTCTCCGACGGCGTACCAGATGTCGGTATAGTCGACCGCGCGCGAGGACGTGACAGCATTGGCGCAGGGCGTCGACAGGACGAACAACACGGCGAGTGCGGCTGAACAGAGCGGTCGGGCAATGGAGGTCGGTAGGCGCATGGCGTTCCTGATCGGTTCGGAGGTCAATGTGTCGATATTACATTGGCGCGACGGGGTCACCCGATTGCAGGTGAATGGATTGGTATCAAAGTGTTGCGGCGAGCACCCGGATGGCATCTTGCGCCGGCATTCCCGCTTGTGCGCCAAAGTGGCCGCAAGCAAGCGTACCGGCTGCGACACCTTCGGCCAATGCCTCGCGCAGCGACGTACCGCGATCGAGCGCCGCCGCGAATGCGCCGACGAGCGCGTCTCCTGCACCGGTCGTGTCGACGACGGTGGTGGCTGGCGCGGTGATCGAAATGGCCTGCTTGTCGCACACGGCCAGCGCGCCGCGTGCCCCCAGGGTCACGACGACCGCATTGCCAAAGCGCGCGGAGGCCGCTTGCGCGAATGCATTGGGTGTCGTCGGTAGTCCGATCGCCACGCCGATAGCCGCCGCCTCGGTTTCATTGACGATCAACGTACCGACGCGGCGGAGCAGTTCTTCCGGCAAAGCCATGGCAGGTGCGGCATTCAGGATGACGCGCGCGCTGCGCGTGCGGCGGACCAGCCGCTCGATCTCAAAGCGCAGCACCTCAAGCTGCAATACCAGCGTCGTTTCGGGTTCGAGCAGTGCATCGGGAACCTGCTCCGCGGACACGTTGCCGTTGGCGCCGGCAATGACGGTGATCGCGTTTTCTCCCCGCGCGTCGACATGGATCAAAGCAACGCCGGTAGGAAGTTCGGTCGCGATCACACCGGACAGGTCGACGCCGCCGGCCTCCAGATTGGCGAGCACATCCGCGGCAAAAGCATCCCGGCCGACGGCACCGAACATCCGGACCTGTGCGCCTGCGCGCTTTGCAGCCAGCGCCTGGTTCGCACCCTTGCCCCCCGGTGCCGTGCCGAATGTGCGCCCCGCGAGCGTTTCGCCGGCCACGGGAATGCGGTCGACCTGCGCCACCAGGTCGAGGTTGATGGAACCGAAAACGACGACCATGGGCTAGTCGCTGGCGACGACGCCCTTGACCAGCAGGATGTTGCCGAAGCGCCGAAGTTCACCGGTGCGCACGATGGCGAAGGCGCCGCGGGCGCGCTCATAGAAGGCGTGCCGCTCCAAATGGCCGATTTCCATGTCGGCCAATCCTTCTTCGGTCAGCACGCCCGCAAATTCCGCTACGGGCGGCGGAACGGCGGCCGGATCGCCTGTGACCTCCATGGTGAACACCGCGGGAGACACGCGCGTGTCCAGCGGCAGCAAGGTCAACACCGCGGCGAGCATGGCAGGCGAGCCGATCCCGGGGGATTCGATCAGGCGCTTCGCATTCGCCGTCGCCGGAAAATTGGCATCGACGATGGCAAGCAGGTCGCCATGTCCCATGGATTGCAGCGCGTGCAGCAAGTCCGGCGCCAGCAACGGATGAATGCCCTTCAACATGTCGTTACCCCCCTTTGACCCCGCCCGCCGTCATGCCGGTGAGGATTTCCTTTTGAATGATGATCGTGAGAAGCAATACCGGCAAGGTGACGATGATGGCCGCCGCGGCCAATGGGCCCCAGGCCAGTTGCTCGAACGTGAGAACGTTGTAGACGGCGACCGGCAATGTGCGTGTTTCGCGCCCGGCGAGTACGGCGCCGAAGATGAAGTTGTTCCATGAAAAAATAAATGCGAGGATGAATCCGACGACGATGCCGGGCCGGGCCAGGGGCAGGGCAACATAGCGAAATGCCGTCCAGGCGCTGGCGCCGTCGATCTGTGCCGCCTCCTCGAGTTCGCGCGGCTGCGTCTCGAAATGGCCGGCCATGATGTACACGATGATCGGCACCGTGATGACCAGATGGGTGATTACCAAGGCGGTCAGCGTGTTGTTGAGGTGCAGGAACTGGAACACGGCAAACAGCGGAATGAGATAGGACAGCGCAGGCGTCATCCGCGCGATCAGGATCAGCACCGTCAGGCGATGCGCTCCCGTGCGCGCAATGCCATATCCGGCCGGGATGCCGACCAGCAGTGCGATGAGTGTCGCGCCGCCGGAAACGACGATACTGTTCCAGAAGTATCGTCCGATGGAATTCTGCTCGAACACCGCAATGAAGTTGGCGAACGTGGGCGGACTGGGAATGAAAACGGGCGGATAGGAGATGTTGTCGATTTCATTCTTGAGCGACAACGACAGCATCCACAGGAAGACGAGGATGGCCGGCGATACGATGACAACGACCGAGCACGCGAACGCGGCCTTGCGCAGCCAACGCCGAAAACGCCAGCGGGACCGGCGACGCAGTGTCATGGCGGGCGCGATGATCACGTCCATTGGGTTTTTTGCCGGACGTAGAGCAGCAACAGGGCCAGCGCCATGACAATGCAGAAGAAAATCACGACGACGGCCGACGCGTTGCCGATGTTGTAGAAGGCAAATGCCTGCAAATAGAGATAAAGGTTGATGGTCTCGGAGGCCGTTCCCGGTCCGCCGGAGGTGATGACATAGATGGTGTCGAAGGCCTTGAGTGCATCGATGGTGCGGATCACCGCGGCCACCAGCAGGAACGGCGCCACCAGCGGCAGCGTAATGTAGCGAAACAGCTGCCACTCCGATGCGCCGTCGAGCTTGGCGGATTCGTAGGGCTCCGTGGGCAGTGCCGCGAGCCCGCCCAATACGATCAGCATCACCAGCGGGGTCCAGTGCCATACCTCGACCAACACCAGGCTGGGAATCACCCATTGTGGCGAGTAAACCCAGAGCGACGGCGGCAATCCGATCAGCGAGAGCAGGTAGTTGAGTACACCCTGCTGCGGATGGAACATCATTGTCCAGACCAGCGCCACCGCCACAGGTGTAGCCATCATCGGCATGATGAAGACGCCGCGAAGCACGCCCCGGAATGGAAATTGCCGATGAAAGACGAGCGCCGACACTGTGCCCAGGATCAGCGGCGCGACAACCGCCAGGACGGTGAAATAGAACGTGCGCACCACCGCTTCGATGAATCGCCGGTTGCGCACCAGTGCCGTGTAATTATCAAAGCCGACGAATTGCGATTCGGTCCCGATCTTCCAATCGAATGCGCTCATCCAGAGCGTGAACAGCCAGGGGAAGATGATTACGGCGCCAATGACGACCAGTGCCGGGACGATGAACCGGAAGTAGCTTCGCTGGCGGCGCGCGACGACGCCCAGGAGCACATGGGCAGCGGACATGGCGCATGGAGCAACGCCAGCCATCCGGCGCAAGGATGAGACTCTTCGCGCAGGATGGCCGAACGGTGCTCAGGCCTTTTCGGCCTTGTCCAGGACCGGCTGGAAATCCGCCGTGGCCTTCTTCATCTCCGTGGCCGGATCGGCACCGTTGATCATATTAGTCAGCGCGATGCCGAACGTATCGCGGAACTCGGTCACCGGCACGATGACCGGCAACCCGGGCTGCGCGATGCGCGCCGACGTCACCATGCATTCGACCCATTGCTTCGGCGACTTCAACTCTCCGGACGTTTGCGCAAGCTGGTAGGCCGAGTTACGCACCGGCGCTCCGGCTGCATTTTGCAGAATCCGCGTCTGGTTGGTCTTGTTCGACGCCCATTGCAGGTAGAACCACGCGGGGCCTTTCTTTTTGCTGAACGCTGAAATGCCCTGACCGTCGCCAAAGAGTGCGGAGACTTGCGCTTTGGGTCCGGCGGGCATGACGCCATACCCGACTTTGCCCACGATGCGCGACTTGGTCGGGTCTTCAAGGGGGCCAGCAAAACCGATGCCGTCCAGCCACATGGCCGCCTTGCCCTGCGCGAACAGGCTCTGCGATTCGTTCCAGTTGTAGCCCGCGACGCCTTGCGGGCCATATTTTGAAAGCAAGGTCTGGTACATTTTCGCGGCGTCGATGGCCTCTGCCGTTTCTGTCATGAGCTTGCCGTTGGCGTCGATGAATCCGCCGCCGTAACCTAATAGAAAGCTGGACCACACTGGCACGTTGGCATTCTTGAGGCCACGTCCGACGAATCCCGATACGCCCTTGGCCGGGTCATTCAACCTGGCTGCGGCATTGAGCATTTCCGCAAAGGTCTTCGGATAGGTAATGCTCTTGGCGTCGAACAATTCCTTGTTGTAATAGACGATCCACGGGTCGAGGTTGATGGGCAGGCTGTCGATGCGGCCATCCGGCTGGGTGGCGTAGGTAAGTCCTCCCTTGGCAAAATCCGCGAAGTCGAGATTCGGATCCACCAGGGTCTTGTCGGCCATCATCGGCCGCACATCGTCCAGCCACTTGTTCTTGCCGAACTGGCGTTTTTGCACGTGATAAGAAAGCTGGATGACGTCGAAGCTGGTGCGACCCGAATTGAACTCGATGACGGCCTTTTGCCGCTGTTGCTGTTCGGGAATCGCTTCCGCGCCGACCGAGATGCCGGTGAGGTCCTCGAACTCCTTGTGGTACTTGGTCAGCAGGTCACCGCGGGGACTCTTGACCAGGAAGACTTCGATCGATTCGCCCTTGAACTTTTTCCAGTCAAAGGGCGCCTGGGCCAGCGCTGCGACCTGGTTGGCACCGGGAATGGCGCCTAGTGCTGCCGCGCCAGCGCCGGCCTGAAGCAACCGGCGGCGCTTTTGACTTGCGTTCTTCAGATGATCATGCTGATCCACGATTTCCTCCTTGCGTGTTCACGACTGGCTGCGCGCACCTTGCTGTCCGCGCGCGCGATGGTTTGAATCATACTGCACTCTCATACGCATAGCTGCGCCAGCAAACTAATGGATGGCGTCGAGGTGCGCAAATACATCGATCAACTTTTCCGCGGTGCAACCAGGACCACGCGCAACCGCCAGGATGCGCGCTTCGCGTGCTGCGACCTCGCGCGCGGCGTCAGGCAACGCGCGCACCAGCGCGGGCGGCACGATCACCGCCCCGTGTCGATCGGCATGGATGAGATCGCCTTGCCTGACGCGCATGCCGAACACGTCGACGTCGCCACCGACGCCCACCGGCCTGGCATAGGCATGCGACGCCGATATCCGTCCCGCCAGGAACTGGAAGCCGGGTGCCCATTGATCGAGGTCGCGGACCGAGCCATTGGTGATCAACCCTCGCACTGCAAGCCCGACATGGATGGCCGATTGGACCTCTCCCCAGAATGCGCCGGTTCCGGGATTTTCGTCGAGGTCCTGGATGACCACGAGCGCGGGCCTGGGGCCGGTACCGACCGACCGGTAATAGTCATCGCGCAGAGCGCGATTGTCGGCGTCGGACAAGCTGCCCCGTTGCGCACTGCGCAGGGTCGCCGTGCGAGCGTATCCAATCACCGGCCTCATCTGGGGAAAGCCGCAAACGATCGGTTGGGTGGTGTATCCGCGCGCTTGCGTCTGCGGTGCGAGACGTTCGAGCGCGTTGCAGATCGTCGGCGTGTCGAAGGCGCAGAGCGCGTCAAGTTCCGACAGGGTCAAGCCAGTATCCGCCATGGTTTTGCCAGTCCTCTATTGATCCTGGCCGCCCACGCGGAGGCCAGCGTCTTGCAACGCCGACAGCAACGATTGGCGCGCCATTTCGTCCAGCGGTATCAAGGGAGGGCGCACCGCACGCCATCCTGGATTGCGAGTCTGCTCCGCGACGATCGCTTTGAATCCGGCCAGGAAGGGCTGGCGAAACGCAATTTCGATGAAGGTAGTGACACGCTCCTCGTCGGCCGGCGTGACCGAGGGTGACAACAGCGCTCGGACCAGGGACGGAAAGAGATTGGCCACGCCGCAGATGGTGCCGGCGCCACCGGCGCGCACCAGTCGAGGCAGGTGGGGCTCATGTCCGACCAGGATCGCGAGTTGAGGCACGCGCTCCAGCAACGCTTGTGTATTCGACCAGTCGCCGGCACTGTCCTTAACGCCGGCAATGATGCCGGGGAACGCCTGCGCAAGCCGCGCAATCAGGTCCACCGATAACGGCGTGCCTGTGACTTGGGGGATGTGATACAGATAGATCCGGAGGCGTTGGTCGCCAACGGCCTCGATCACACGCGAATACCATGCGTAGAGTCCATCGTCGGATACCTCTTTCCAGAAAAAGGGCGGCAAGACGAGGCATGCCGCGCATCCGGACTGCACGCCGTGGCGAGTCAGCGCAATGGTCTCCGGCAACGCCGCGCAACCCGTCGCCGCCACGACACGTTCCTTGGCAATCCCGCCTGCAATGAGCGCATCGATTCCCGCGATGCGTTCGGCCACGGAAAACGACTGGCCTTCGCCGGTCGTGCCGAACGGCGCCACACCATCGACGTCGCGCGCGAGCAGTGACTTCGCATGTGCAACCAGCTGGCCAAGGTCGACGCCGCCCGACGCGTCGAGCGGGGTCAGCATGGCGCACCACAATCCCTTCACAGGCGCAGCAGATTGCATACTCATGTTCTCCTGACGCACCGAGTGTGCGCTTTTCGGATGCTAACAATACATTGCCGCAATGAGGTGTCAACTTGGGAGTCGACCGGCTAACCAAACCTGCATTGGATGCGCGACGCTGATCATTGATATTGTTACCATGGTCATCGTGTCACTGGGCTCGCAAGCAACGACCTGATCCACCATCATGGCGATTTCCCCGGCAATGCGCTCCCGGCTGTCCCGATCCGCGCCCGCGTTGGGCGGGGCGCCGCTCGGCAACCTCTTCCAGGCCATCCCCGAGGACGTGGCGATTGCCCTGGTTCGTTACGCCTACGTCGCGGGCGCGCGCTACTTCGATACCGCACCTCACTATGGACTTGGGCTGTCGGAACGGCGCATGGGTGCGGCGCTTGGTGACGTGCCGCGCGATTCATTCCTGCTTTCCACCAAGGTCGGACGTCTGCTGACCCCCGCCAGCGATGCGCCATCGTCCCAGTACGGATACGTCGACGTGCCGCCGTTCGTCCAGCACTACGACTACACCGGTTCCGGCGCATTGCGTTCGATCGAGGACAGCTTGCGGCGGATGGGACTCTCGCGCATCGACTTCGTTTTCGTCCACGACGTCGATGCAGCGACCCATGGACAGGATTTTGCACGGCACTTTGCGCAAATGCTGGACGGCGCGCTTCCGGCGCTCGCCCGGCTGAAGTCCGAGGGAACTATTGGAGGCTATGGCCTGGGTGTCAACGATGTTGAGATCTGCCGCGCCACACTGCGCCATGCCGACCTCGACGTCATCCTTCTCGCTGGCCGCTACACGCTTGCGGACCAATCGGCGCTTCCCGAATTGCTGCCGGAGTGTTCAAAACGCGACGTGGCCATCGTACTTGGGGGACCCTTCAACTCCGGCATCCTGGCGTCGGGTTCGCGCCCAAGCGATGGCGGAGTCCCCTATTTCAATTACGCACCGGCGTACGCGCCAATGATCGCGCATGTGCGCACGATCGAAAGCGTCTGTGCGCAATTCAAGGTGCCGCTCAAGGCAGCGGCCCTGCAATTTCCGCTCGCGCATCCAGCGGTGGCGTGTGTATTGCCCGGTGCACGATCGCGCTCGGAGTTCGACGATAATGCCGCCATGGCCCGGATACCGATTCCGCAGGAGTTCTGGCAAGCGTTGCGCACACTCGCGCTCGTCAACCCGTTGGCGCCGCTCCCCGCCCGCGTTGCGGAGGGCCGGCGATGACGGGGTATGTGGACGCACATCACCATGTTTGGTCGCTCGCCCGTGGCGACTACGGCTGGCTCAGGCCCGAGCAGGCAGCGATCTACCGTGACTTCACGCTCGCCGACATGGCGCCATTGAACGAAGCTGCAGGCGTGACCTCGACCGTCCTCGTCCAAGCCGCCCCCACGCTGGACGAAACGCGGTTCCTGCTCAAGGTGGCGCAGGACAGCAAGGGACTGGTGAAGGGTGTCGTCGGCTGGGTCGACTTGGCCGATGCAGGCGCTATTCCGGCCTTGACGCGGCTTGCCCGCAATCCTTTGCTGAAGTCGATCCGGCCGATGTTGCAGGACCTGCCCGATCCGTCCTGGATACTGCGCGCCGATGTCGGGCGCGCGTTGTCGGCGTTTCCGCGCCTCGGATTGCGCCTTGACGCGCTGGTTACGCCCGCGCAACTGCCGTCGCTGTTGCCGTTACTGGACCGCCATCCCGACCTTGCCGTGGTGATCGACCACGGTGCCAAGCCTGACATCGCCAACGGCATGTGGGAACCGTGGGCAAGTTCGATGCGCACAGCGGCCCATAATCCGCGCGCACGCTGCAAGCTGTCCGGACTGGTGACCGAGGCCGGAACCCACTGGACCATTGAAACCCTGCGGCCATACTTTGACCATCTGCTCGATTGCTTTGGCGCGCAACGTTTGATGTGGGGCAGCGACTGGCCAGTGGTCAACCTCGCCGGATCGTACCAGCGCTGGTATGCCGTCACCAGGGCGTTGTTGTCCGGACTGACCCCGGAGCAACGCGCGGCCATTATGGGCGGCACGGCGCGCAAGTTCTACGGACTCTGATCGGATTCGCCGCATGGTATCGGTTGCCGGAAAATCTGCTCGTCGTGTACTTTTTGGAGTCCTTGGAATGACGGGCCTGGCGGCACTTTGCCTGCATCCGGCGAGCGCGTCGAACTGCAAGCTGGCGCGCATCGCAGAATGGCCGGTTCGGGTGGAGCACGGCCATCTGATCGTCGATGGCGCGATCAACGGGCAAAAAATCGCAATCATGCTCGACACCGGCGCACCGGACACGTTGCTGTTCCGGCCAGCGGCGGAGCGCTTGGGGCTGATGCTGCGGAGTACGAATGCGCGACAGTTCGGGGTGGGGGGCGAGACCAAGGTCGAAGTAGCGGAGCTCGACGAATTCCGAATCGGTGACGCGGTCCGCACCAAATGGCGGGTTTACGTCGTTGGCGCAAGAAACTTTCGCGCGGACCTGATCCTCGGAGAGCAATTTTTTCGATTGGTTGACATTGAGTTTGACCTTGCGAACGATGTGGTTCGCCTGTTCCAAGCCAGGGACTGTGAAGGCGTCTCACTGGCGTATTGGACGACAGGCGTATTTGGGGAAGTGGCGATGTATCCCGCCAGCGTCGGCGAATCGCAGGTTGTGGTGCCGGTCAAGATCAACGGAGAGACACTCCCGGCACTATTCGATTCCGGCGCAATCACCATCGTCGACCAAGGTGAAGCCGCGCGCCTGGGCGTGACGCCGGAATCTCCCGGCGTGGTCCGCGCCGGCAAGATAGGAGGATTTGGCACGCTCGTTTCCGATGCATGGATAGGCAACTTCAAGTCCTTCACCATCGGCAATGAAACGATCAACGATGTCGCTTTGCCGTTCTCGGCGTTCCGCAAGGATGCGATCTACACCACGACCGGCAGCCATGTGCCGACCAAGTTGATGGCGTCGTTCTCGATGTTGCTGGGTCTCGACTTCATACGCGCGCACCGGATGTTGGTTTCGCACAGCCAGCAAAAGCTCTATTTCACCTACAACGGCGGTCCGGTGTTCGAGTTGGTGAGTCCTCCTGTGCCGCCTGACAAGCCGGGTACCGACGCAAAGCTGCGCACGCCAACCGGCGCAGGTCCGTGACGAGGACCCGCGGCAGGTCTAGTAGATATGTCGGGCCAATTGCGCCCGATGCAGGATCGTCGTAGCGATTTCCTCGATCGATTTCGACGACGTGTCGAGCATCGGGATGTTCTCTCGGTGCATCATCGCCTCGGCCTCGCGCACCTCATAGCGGCAGCTGTCTAGCGCCGCATATTTGCTGCCGGGCCGGCGTTCCTCGCGGATTTCGCGCAAGCGTTCCGGATGAATGGTGAGGCCGAACAGCTTGTCGCGAAACGGCAGCATGGAGGCGGGTAGCTTCTTGTCGGCAAAATCGTCCGGCGTCAGTGGAAAGTTGGCCGCGCGCACGCCGAATTGCAAGGCGAGATAGAGGGAAGTCGGGGTCTTTCCACAACGCGATACGCCGACCAGGATCACCTGCGCCTTGGAGAGGTCTCGCGTCGCGGCGCCATCGTCGTGCGATTGCGTGAAGTTGATGGCTTCCATGCGCGCGAAATATTCATGGCTGTTGGCAATGCCATGCGTGCGTCCGGCCGCGTGCGAGCTCTTGGCGCCCAATTCCGCCTCCAGCGGCTGGATGAAAATCTGGAACATGTCGAGCGTCAGTGCCCGCGCATCGCGCCGGATGATCGCGCTCATGGCCTCGTCGACAACCGAGCTGATCACGATGGGACGCACGCCATCGCGCTCGGCCGTGGCGTTGACCTGGCGAAGGGCATCGGCCACCTTGTCCAGCGAATCAACGAACGGAATGGTCACCCGCGTGAATGCAAAATCCTCGAATTGCGTCAGCAGGCTGTTGCCCAGCATTTCCGCCGTGATGCCGGTGCGATCGGAGAGGAAAAACACGGTGCGTGGTTCAGGCATTCGATTGCTCCGTTGGAGTTGTCGCCAATGTCGGGCGCGTAACCCGGAGGGCCGCGAACAGCGCGATCGCCACCAGTACGGCAGCAAGCAAGTAAGGCGCGCCGGGCAGTTGCAGCGGTCCGCCGGGGCGTATTGCGAGAGCGAAGATTTGCGTGAAAAGCAACGGCCCGATCAATCCGGCAACGCCCTGCAGGCTGGCCAAGGCACCCTGCAATTTGCCTTGATCCGATGGACCGATTTCCCGTGTCATCAGGCCTTGGAGGGATGGGCCGGCCAGTCCGCTTAGTGCGACCAGCGGCACGCCGGCCATGAACCAGAGTCCGGTAGGTGCCAAGCCATAGAGCACGAAACCCGCCAAGCTAAAACACAATCCGAGAAGCATCGTGTGTCGCTCGCCAAAGCGCCGCACCGCGGCGCCAACCATTCCCGCCGAGACAATGACCTGCGCCAGGCCCACCGCCGCCAACGCGAATCCCACAGTGGCGGTTCCCCATAGATATCGGTAGTCTGTATAGAGCACGAACACCCTCGGCAGGGAGTCGTGCGCAATGCGCTCCAGAAACAACACGGCGGCAAGGCCGAGCAGGATGGGCTTCGCGCGCAGCAGGCGCAGCGACCCAAGCGGATGGGCCGTGCGCCACTGGAATCGGGAGCGGCGTTCGCGGGGCAACGATTCCGGCAGCACGAAGAGTCCGTAGACGGCGTTGGCGAAGCTCAAGCCCGCCGCCATCCAAAACGGCAGGCGCAGGTCGATGGCGCCGAGGAACCCGCCCAACGCAGGTCCGACGACAAAGCCAAAACCAAACGCAGCGCCGAGCATGCCGAATTGTGCTGCGCGTTTGTCCGGCGACGTGATGTCGGTGATATATGCGCCTGCGGTCGCCGAACTGGCAGAGGAGATTCCTGACAGCAATCGTCCCGCGAACAGGAACCACAGGGAAGGCGCCAGTGCCATCACCACGTAGTCGAGGCCCATGCCGATGTTGGACAAAATGATGATCGGCCGGCGGCCAAAGCGGTCGGAAAGGGCCCCCAGGATCGGGGAGAACACGAACTGCATGCCCGCCCACGCGAATCCGAACATTCCGGCAATGGTCGCGGCGCTCGCAATGTCGCCGCCCATGAACTCGATGATGAGCTTGGGCAGCACAGGCACCATGACGCCAAGCGCGAGCATGTCGAGCAAAACGGTGACCAGTACAAATGCGAACGCGGCGCGCCCGTGCGCTGGAAGTGGCGCTGAATTCATCGCCTCACGCGTGAAAGGAGTGGTGAAATCGTCTCCAGCCGGACGTTTGCCAGCGTCAACCTACCACCGTGACCAGATCGGCGTGACGCCGGCCGGCATGTCCGGCAGGTCACCCAGGTCAAGCCAGCCCTCGCCGGGGCCGTGATAGTCGGAACCGCAGGAAGCGGCCAGGTCGAAAATGCGCGCATAGGTGCTGTACTCGGCAAACTGCGCGGGTGTATGCGACGGCGAGAGAACCTCGATACCGTCACCACCCACGTCGCGGAATTCTCCCAGCAGGCGGCGCATGGCAGTCGGTGACATCTTGTATCGGCCCGGGTGTGCGATGACGGCGACGCCCCCTGCGCCATGGATCCACTCAACGGCCTGGGGCAGCGTCGCCCATTCATGCTTGACGTAGCCGGGCTTGCCCGGTGTGAGAAAGCGCTTGAACACATCTTTCGTTTCCCTGGCATGGCCGGCTTCGACCAGGAAACGCGCGAAATGGGTCCGCGACATCAGGCGGTCGCTGGTTACGAATTTGCGCGCGCCTTCGTATGCGCCGGCAATGCCCGCCTCCGCCAATCCCGCGGCCATCCGTCGCGCGCGCGCATCTCTGCCCGAGCGAATGCTCGCGAGTCCTGCTTCGAGGTGCGCATTGGCTGCATCAATGTTAAGGCCAAGGATATGCAGCGTGTGCGACTCCCAGCTCACCGAGAGTTCAGCCCCGGGAATGAACGCGATTCCCGTATCCAGCGCAGCGGCCGATGCTTCACCCAGTCCGCCGGTATCGTCATGGTCAGTGAGGGCGAACACATCCACGCCGCGTTCGGCGGCACGGCGAACCACCGCCTCGGGCGTGAGCAGCCCGTCCGAGTAGGTCGAATGGCAATGAAGGTCGTAACGGAGCATTTGCACCAGGGATAGGCGGAAGGAAGCACGGACGATGGCCCAGTGGGCGCATCCGTGATCACAAAACTTGAGATAAGTTGTTGATTCTAGCAGAATAGAGGGTTTTCCTGCCCTGCCAACACAGCTCGCATCCGCGATACCCCATGCTCACTGCCGCAAATCTCGCAATCCAGTTTGGCGCCAAGCCGCTGTTCGAAAATATCTCGATCAAGTTCGGCGACGGCAATCGCTATGGCCTGATCGGTGCCAACGGCTGTGGCAAGTCCACGCTGATGAAAATCCTGGGGAATGATCTCGAGGCGTCCAATGGCAACGTGGCCATCGACCCGGGCGAGCGCCTCGGCAAATTGCGGCAGGACCAGTTCGAGTATGAGAGCGAACGCGTGCTCGACGTCGTGTTGATGGGGCACGCGGAACTTTGGCAGACGAAAAACGACCGCGACGCCATTTATGCCAATCCTGACGCGAGCGAAGAGGACTACGTTCGCGCCGCGGACCTCGAGGCACATTTCTCGGAACTGGACGGCTACACGGCAGAAGCGCGCGCCGGTGAACTGCTGCTCGGCCTGGGTATTCCGACCGACCAGCATGAAGGGCCGATGAGCGCCGTGGCGCCGGGCTGGAAGCTGCGGGTGCTGTTGGCGCAGGCGCTGTTCGCCAACCCGGACATCCTCCTGCTCGACGAGCCGACCAACCACCTCGACATCAATACAATTCGCTGGCTCGAGGACATGATCAACGCGCGCAACTCGACGATGATCATCATCTCCCACGACCGGCACTTCCTGAACAGCGTGTGCACACATATGGCGGACCTGGACTACGGCACATTGCGCGTCTATCCGGGGAACTACGACGACTACATGATCGCTTCCACGCAGGCGCGCGAGCGGCTCCTGTCGGCCAACAGCAAGGCCAAGGACCGCATTGTCGAACTGCAGGACTTCGTACGCCGCTTTTCAGCCAACAAGGCGCGCTCCAAGCAGGCGACGTCACGCATCAAGATGATCGAAAAGCTGAAGCCCGACGACGTCAAGCCCTCGTCGCGGCAGAACCCGTATATTCGCTTCGACTACGATCCCAAGCAGAAGCTGCATCGGCACGCCGTGGAAATCGATGGACTCGTGAAAAGCTGGCCGGGGTTGACCAAGCCGCTGCTGGCGGACCTGTCGCTCACGTTGGGCGCGGGGCAGCGCCTGGCGATCATCGGCCCCAATGGTTCAGGCAAGACCACGCTGTTGCGCACGCTGGTGGGTGAATTGCCGCCGGATTCGGGCAGCGTGAAATGGGCGGAGCGCGCGACCATCGGTTTCTACCCGCAAGACCAGAGCGCGGAGTTCGAGCAGGAGATGAACCTGCTCGACTGGATGGCGCGCTGGATGCAGCCGGGGGACGACGAGCAGATCGTGCGCGCAACGCTTGGCCGACTCCTGTTCTCCGGCGACGAGACACAGAAGTCGGTGCGCGTGCTGTCTGGTGGTGAACGTGGCCGGATGCTTTTCGGCAAATTGATGCTGCAACGGACGAACGTGCTGGTGCTGGATGAGCCGACCAATCACATGGACATGGAGTCGATCGAGTCGCTGCAGCTGGCGTTGGAGCTCTATCAAGGGACGTTGATCCTGGTATCGCACGACCGCCAGTTCGTCTCGGCACTCGCTACGGAAGTGCTGGAGCTCGGCGCCGGCCGGCCGGTCCACTTCAATGGCAATTACGAGGACTATCTGGAATCACGCGGGTTGGCGTAGACTGAAATGGCACGCGGCGGCACGTGGCGCCCCAACCACATGTTCCAGCCGTGTGTTGCCGTTTGTCCGGATTTGCTTGCGCAATAGCCTGAATTCTGTAAAAAATATGCCATTGGTATAGCGTCGCGGGGGTTTATAGGTCACACTGCGTCGTCATCACTCACTTGAGCATAAAGGTCCGCGACCCGTGAAACTTCTCGACCGCGTCCTCAATCCCCGCGAAATAAGGCGGCGGCTCGGCATGAACCAGGAGCAATTCTGGACGCAGATCGGCGTCACGCAGAGTGGCGGATCCCGCTATGAAAGCGGCCGCGACATGCCGCGACCGGTCAAGGAGCTGTTGCGGCTGGTGCATGTGGAGCAACTGGATCTTTCCCAGGTCAAGCGGGTCGACTTCGAGATCATCATTTATCTCAAGGAATCGCATCCGGACCTGTACCGGACGCTGCGACGTGCGGTGAAGAGTCGGCACAAGCCGGCGCCGGATAGCACCATCAATCTGGCCTCCGGGCTGACCGACGCCGACATCACGAGCACGGACTTCCTGGACTCCGAGGAAGCCGTTTCCACACCGGACGGACATCGCCCGACCTGAACCGCCTGCGCGCACGCCGATTCGCCACGGCCGCCTTTGGGCGGCCGTTTTGTATTGCGGACCAGACCAGCAGCGCCGTCGCCCGTACGAAATCCATCGTCGTGAGAACTCCTTACGCAATGCAACATGTCGCGCCAAAACGCCGGTCCAAGGTAAAATGCCTGGTTTTATCCATCAATTCGTGCGACGCAGCATGCGTGCCACAGTGTCTGGAGTGAATCAATGAGCGAGGCCCGGGTCGTTCCCTTCGAACGACTGCGCATGACCGACGTCGACCAGGTGGGCGGTAAGAATGCCTCCCTCGGCGAAATGATCAGCCAACTGGCGGCAGCAGGAATCCGCGTTCCTGGCGGCTTCGCCACGACGGCCTTTGCCTACCGCGAATTCCTGCAACACGAGGGTCTGGCCGAGCGCATCGCCCAGCGCCTCGCGTCGCTGGATACCGAGGACGTTGCCGAACTTGCCCGCATTGGCGGGCAGATTCGCGGATGGCTGGTGAAAGCGCCGCTTCCGCCGGCGCTGGAAGCCGCGATTCGCGACGCCTACGCAGTACTTGCCAAGGAATCGCCGGAAGCCACGTTTGCCATCCGGTCCTCTGCCACGGCCGAGGACCTCCCCGATGCCTCATTCGCCGGGCAGCAGGAAACATTTCTTAATATCAAAAGCTTAGACAACGTATTTCATGCGATTAAGGAGGTGTTTGCGTCCCTCTACAACGATCGCGCCATCGCGTATCGCGTGCACAAGGGCTTTGCCCACGCGGACGTCGCGCTCTCGGCCGGCATTCAGAGGATGGTCCGCAGTGACACCGGCGCGGCGGGCGTGATGTTCACGATCGACACAGAGTCCGGGTTCGACGAGGTGGTGTTCATCACCTCGGCCTACGGACTGGGCGAAACCGTGGTGCAGGGCGCCGTGAACCCCGATGAGTTCTACGTCTACAAACCCAACCTCGCGGCCAATCGGCCAGCCATCCTGCGCAAGACGCTGGGCACCAAGGCACTGCGAATGACCTTCACGGATTCAAACCGGGCTGGCACATCCACAGTCACGGGCGACGTACCGGAAGCGGAGCGCCTGCAATTTTCGATCACCGACGACGAAGTGCATGAGTTGGCACGGTTTGCCCTCATCATCGAGCAGCACTATGGCCGACCCATGGACATTGAGTGGGGTAGAGACGGCCAGGATGGCAAGCTCTACATCTTGCAGGCGCGGCCCGAGACCGTAAAGTCGCAGGAGGATTCCGCCGAACGCCTGCGCCGCTTTCGGCTCAAGGAAAAATCCGCCGTGCTGGCCAGCGGTCGCGCCATCGGCCAGAAAATCGGGCAGGGTCATGTGCGGCTGATCAAATCCGCGTCCGAAATGGACAAGGTCAAGGCCGGCGACGTTTTGGTCACCGACATGACCGACCCCGATTGGGAGCCCGTGATGAAGCGTGCCGCGGCCATCGTCACCAATCGCGGCGGACGCACCTGTCATGCCGCGATCATCGCGCGTGAACTGGGCATTCCCGCCGTCGTGGGTTGCGGCGACGCAACGCGCGTGTTGTCCGAAGGCGATGCGGTGACGGTGTCCTGTGCGGAAGGCGATACGGGACACGTCTATGCCGGACTGCTGCCCATCGAGATAGTCGACGTGCAGCTCGACAAGATGCCGCCGTCTCCGACCAAGATCATGATGAACGTCGGCAATCCGGAACTCGCGTTCGAATTCCAGCGGCTGCCCAATGAAGGCGTGGGGCTGGCGCGGCTGGAATTCATCATCGCTCGCAACGTCGGCATTCATCCCAAGGCGCTGCTGGAGTTCGACCGCCAGCCGGGCGAATTGAAGCGCGAAATTGAGGCGCGCATCGGTGGCTATGCCAGTCCGACCGAGTTCTACATCCAGAAGATCGTGGAAGGCGTCGCCACGATAGCGGCGGCATTCTTCCCCAAGAAAGTCATCGTGCGGCTGTCGGACTTTAAGTCCAACGAGTACATGAACCTTCTCGGAGGCAAGCGCTACGAACCGCACGAGGAGAATCCAATGCTGGGTTTTCGCGGAGCGTCTCGCTACATCGCGCCGGAATTCTACGACTGCTTCAAGTTGGAATGCGAGGCGATGAAGCGTGTGCGCGACGTGATGGGACTCACCAATGTCGAACTCATGATCCCGTTCGTGCGCACCCTGACCGAAGCGGAGAAGGTCATCGCGCTGCTCGCCAAGAATGGCTTGAAACGTGGAGACAACGGCCTGCGCGTGATCATGATGTGCGAACTGCCTTCCAATGCCATCCTGGCAGAACAGTTCCTCGAACATTTCGATGGCTTTTCCATCGGTTCCAACGACATGACGCAGCTCACTTTGGGCGTTGATCGCGATTCCGGCGGTCCGATCGCGACGACGTTCGACGAGCGCGATGGTGCCGTCAAGGCGATGTTGTCCATGGCGATTGCCGCGTGTCGCAAGCACCAGCGCTACTGCGGCATTTGCGGACAGGGTCCGTCCGACCATCCCGATCTTGCGCAGTGGCTGGTCGAGCAGGGCATAGAAAGCATTTCGCTCAATCCGGATACCGTGGTGGAAACGTGGATGGCGCTGGCGGGCGGCAAGACACATTGACGCGGGCGATTTCGGCAAGGGTATCCGCAGGCAACTAAGCCATCCGTTCGATATCGGCGCGCGGCGGGCTGAGGTGAAATCGATGGCATGCGCATTCCGCCATCGGTCCATGTGGTGCTCTCGCCGTCGCGAATGGGCGGCGCCGGCATTGGCGTGCTCGCGGTCGCAACGCTCGCATTGATCGTCGCGCTGCCGTTACATTGGCCGCTGCAATTGACCGCGGTCATTTGCGTGGCGTCATCGGCGGCCTGGTCGTTTCACGTCAATGCGCTGCATCACGGTCGCTTTGCCCTGGCGGAGCTGCGCTTGGCACCGGACTTGATCCTGGTCGCCTGCATGGGCGATGGTCGGCTCGTCGCCGGTCACGTGCGCGCATCGACCTACGTCGGTTCGTGGTTCACGTCCATCGTGTGGCGGCCGGACGGCCGGCGCTGGTCGCGCACGATACTCATCCTTCCTGACATGCTGCCCCCGGAGGACTTCCGCCGGCTGCGTGTGATGTTGTGCTATGCGCGAAGCGCCGAAGTGCAGGAGGTACCCGCAAGCCAGGCTTGAGCGTCCAGTAGCGCGCCGCTCTCGGCCTTGGTCTGGCCGGCCAGAAGGTGCAGGTAGAGCGGCACCAGCTCCTCTGGCGGCGGCAGCGACGCGCGGTCCTCACCGGGGTGCGATTGATTGCGCAATGGCGATCGAATCGGCCCTGGAATCACCGCGTTGATGCGCAGGTTGGCGCGGTTTTCCCACTCGTCGGCGAGTTCGCGCGCCAGCGTCGCCACACCTGCTTTGGTAACGGCATAGCCGCCCCAGTAAGCGCGCGGTTCTTCGCCACGATTGTCCAACGTGAACACCACGCTGGCATCGGGTGCGGCATTGAGCAGGGGCATCAGCGCGCGCGTCAGGCCCATGGGCGCCGCGAGATTCACCCGAAGCAGCGACAACCAGCTGTCGAACGACTGGTGCTCGATGGGCCCAAGCGAGCCCAGCAGCGCGGCGGTGTGAACCAGCCCATCCAGGCGTCCGATTTGCGCGCGCAACGCGCTCTCGACATTCGCAAAATCGGAAGCCTCCGCCTTGGCCAGGTCGAGCGGCAGGATGATGGGATCGGGATGCCCGGCTGCCACGATTTCGTCGTAGAGCGCATCAAGCTTGCGATCTGTGCGACCGTGCAGCACGACCGTGGCGCCCTGTGCGGCGCATGCCCGTGCCAAGGGCGCGCCCAGCCCGCCTGTGGCGCCAGTGATAAAAATGACGCTCTCAGCAAGCGTAGTTCCGGGAGGGACAACGGATGGGAGAGGGAGCGCCATGGGCCGCGATGATAGCCGAATCGCGCGGCGATTAGCCCCTGAAGTACGCCGGGTTTGCCAACAAAGCGCTCAAAAGCTATAATTTCAGGCTGTCCGTGGGGGTATAGCTCAGCTGGGAGAGCGCTTGCATGGCATGCAAGAGGTCAGCGGTTCGATCCCGCTTACCTCCACCAACGACACACAGTAATCGGCCTGCAGTTCGGGCTGCTGCATGACTTAGTCCCCATCGTCTAGAGGCCTAGGACACTACCCTTTCACGGTAGGTACGCGGGTTCGAATCCCGCTGGGGACGCCATATAAACTAGAAAGCAACACGGTGGCATACGTGTTGCGCGACTTGGCCTCGTCCATATTATTTAGCCCGACATTCCCCCCTGTCGGCTTTGCGCACATACGGAGCTAGACTTACGCGAGCTAGAAGTCGGCGCCTTGATCGTCCGAGCCATACGCTGTCCCGCCACACCACGCCGCGTACCTATGGAACCAGCGCTTCGGCGTTGACCACCGACCGCTGTTGCCGCACGCGCGGCGACGACGCGAATCATCGCATTGCTCTTTGCCAATCCTACGAAAAACAATCATCCTTGCGTTTTTGGGCTTACCGTAGCTGACGGTTAACTACTAGGAGATTCAAATGCGTGCATTGGTCGCAATTCTTTGCCTTGCCTTCGCGCTGACTGGGCGGGCGTCAAGTTCAAGTAGTGAGATTTCCGATCTTTGGTACACAGTTGGGGAGGACGGCTGGGGAGTGAACATCGTCCTCCAAAATGACGTTGCATTTGCGACGTTTTATGTTTACGACACAAATCGCAACCCCGTTTGGTTCACTGCAGTACTTGGATTCAGCGGCGCACCCGGCTACGTCATGGCCGGCGATCTATTTGTGGATCGCGGGCCTTGGTTCGGTGGGGCTTTTAACCCGGCGACAGTGACGGAGCGAAAGGCCGGAACGGCAACCTTTACGCTCAACGACCTGAGTCACGCGACATTGACCTACACAGTGGACGGCGTCGTAGTAAGCAAACAATTGGAGAGGCTAACCTTTAAGCTTGAGGACTTTTCTGGCGCCTATGGCGGTGGCTATTCGATCCGGAAGTCCTCATGCACCCCAAGCAGCCTCAACGGATTACAAGACGTTTCGGGGTACCTAACACTAACCCAGACCGGATCAAACTTGAAAATTGCTGTGGCAGCCTCCGATGGGACCACATGTACATTCAATGGGACGCTAACGCAATATGGAAAGATGGCCCAGACGGACGGAACGTACGCCTGCTCGGACACCACGGTAGGAACATTCCAATTGTTGGAGATGACGCCAACGACAAGTGGCTTTACGGCGCGCGCGACTGGTCGCAATCAGTTCTGCCAATGGTCTGGTCAGATGGGAGGAATCACACTCGAACCTTGAGGGTCGGCGCCACGGTTCCGCGGTCAGGCCCCCCCGGCTGGACGTTGCTGCGGTACGAGCATCGCCATACCGGCGACATGCTGCACATCGATACCAAAGAAGCTCGGGCGCATTGTGCGCACGGGCCACCGCATTACCGGCGACCGGCGTGGTCACGTGCCTGGCGCTCGCTGGGAGTTCCTGTTCGTGGCCATCGACGATCATGCCCGCATTGCCTTCAGCCAGATGAAGCCTGATGAATGCCGGCCCAGCGCCCTCGCGTTCCTGCGCGCCACCGTTCGCTACTTTGCCGGACTCGGCGTGACGGTGCGCCGCCTGCTCACCGACAATGGGTTCCGCCTTTCGCTCCAAGCGTTTCCCTCATGCTTGTAAGCAACTCGGGATCAAGCATACCTTCGCCCCCACCAAGGCATCCACGGCGCCGCTCCCATCAACCGGCTTCAGCGCTCAAGAAATGACTTCTTGACGCTTCACACCTAGTCATCCTGCAAATCCATCCCGCATTGCACTGCCTGCTCCAGCGTCATTGCGCGGCCCTCCTGCATTGCTCGATCGAAGGCTGCAGCACCGAGTCGGGCGCGAGCGGCGGCAACCTGACCATCGAAACGCGACAGCTCGGCCGGTGTGAGCGGGGTTCCAATCTCCTTTCTTAGAACCTCTGCGGCGCCCCAAACACGGGCCGCGTGGTACGGCTTCGCGAGTGCAAGCGCCACCACTCCAAGTCCCTCCAGCGAAACCGCGATTCCCCACCGATCACTAACGTCCCGACGAATGGCCAAGCTCTCTCGCTGCAGCGCGCGCGCTGTCGCAATGTCTCCCTGATCGAAAGCGATGTTGCCGAGGTCGCTCAGGGATTCGGCAATGCCCCGCGGCACGGCTATTTCCCGGCGAATCGTCAGGCTCTCCTCGACCAGTAGCCGAGCCGCGTCAAGATCGTTCTCCTGGCGAGCTACCCTTCCCAAGTTGTTCAGCGACACCGCGATGCTTGACCGGTCTGCCAACTGGCGCTGGATTTCGAGGCCGTCGTTGAAGAATTGGCGGGCGGCGCGATTGTCACCGGTACTGAGCGCCATGTTCCCCAGATTGGTCAACAGCGTGGCGACGCCACGGCGGTCGCCCAGGTTTCGAAAGATTGCAAGGCTCTGCTCGTAAAGGCTGCGCGCAGCAGCATAGTCGCCCTGTTCGCTGGCGACGGCACCAAGATTGATCATGCTCCCCGCTATGCCCCGCTGCTCGCCCAGCTCCCGCTTGATGGCCAGGCACTCCTCCAAACGTGTGCGCGCCGTCGGATAGTCGCCATGGTTGTAGGCGATCATTCCCAAGTTACCCAGCGCATCGCTGATGCCCCGCCGATTTCCGAGCTCCCGCCAAATCGCCAAGCTCTCTTGAAACAATGTATGGGCTTCGGAGGAATCGGCCTGCTGCCAAGCCAATACTCCCGCCCCGTTGAGTGCCATTGCACGTGCTGCATCTCGAACCAGCGGGACGTCCGCAAGTAACTCAGTAAACCATCGCCGGCCTTCGCCGAGGTGACCGCGTACATACCAGAATCGGTACAGTGCACCGGCCATGCGCAGTCCCCCGGCGGCTTCGCCGCCGGGGGTGGCCGACCAAACCAGCGCCGAACGCAGATTGTCATGTTCGGTCTCCAAGCGATCGAGCCACTCCTGTTCTTCCGCACCCGCAAGGTGAGGTGCGGCCGCTTCAGCGAAGGCAACGAAATGCGCAAGATGGCGGTTCCGCCATTGGTCGCCACCTCCGCTTTCCAGTAGTCGGTCACGCGCATATTGACGCATCGACTCCAGAAGTCGATAGCGAGATGAACTTTCGCGCTCCTCGGCCATGACGAGGTTCTTGTCCACCAATGAGGAGAGGAGGTCGAATACGTCTTCCTCGGTGATACCGTCACTGGCACACACACGCTCCGCGGCCTCGAGCGTCCAGCCGCCGACGAAAACGGCCAGTCGGCCATACAACGACTTTTCAGACGCATTCAACAGGTCGTAGCTCCAGTCGATCGCCGAGCGCAGCGTTTGCTGCCGCGGCAGTGCCGTGCGCGAGCCCCCTGTCAGCAGACGAAAGCGCTGGTCGAGCCGCTCGTTCAAATCCTTCATAGAAAGCGATCGCACGCGCGCCGCGGCTAACTCGATCGCCAGCGGAATGCCGTCCAGGCGCGCGCAGACCGAGGCCAGTGCCTGTGCGTTATGCGGTGTCAGCGTGAACTGTGGCTGCTGGGATCGCGCCCGCTCGATGAACAGTCTTACCGATTCGAATTGCGCAAGGCGCTCCGGAGCCGCATCCTGCTTCGGGTCGGGGATGGACAGCGACGGAATGCGATAGCTCAGCTCGCCGCCGATCCCCAGCGCCTCCCGGCTGCTCACCAGCAGCCGCAGCTGCGGACAATCTCGCAAGAGGGCATCGGCCAGTTGCGCACAGGCGGTGAGCACGTGTTCGGCATTGTCGAGCACCAGCATGACCTGCCTGGACTTGAGGTGCTCGGTGAGAGATTGTGTGAGGGTCTTGCCATGATCCTCCCTGAGTCCGAGCACCGTCGCCACCGCCTGCGGCACGAGACCCGGGTCCGCCAACGCGGCGAACTCGACCAGCCAGACGCCGTCCGAATGACTCTCCAACAGGTCCGCCGCGACTTGAATGGCCAGGCGGGTCTTGCCGCAGCCTCCGGACCCGGTGAGGGTGAGCAATCGCGTGTTGCCCATCAGCTCCCGGATGTGCACAACTTCCTTCTCACGGCCTATGAAACTCGTAGTTTGCTGTGGCAGGTTGTTGGGCGTCGAATCAAGCGAGCGCAGCGCTGGAAATGTGCGCTGCAGATCGGCATGCAGCAGCTGCCAGACATCCTGGGGAGCCGCAAGGTCGCGCAGGCGCACACGTCCGAGATGCAAAAGGTCCATACCCTTGGCCAGGCGCGCCCGGCCCAGGTCGACGACGGATTGTGACAACAGGATCTGACCGCCATGGGCGGCGTTCATGATGCGCGCCGCGCGATTGACTTCACTTCCAAAGTAGTCGCCGTCGCGTTCCTGCGAGCTACCGGCGTGCAAACCGCAGCGCATCCTGAACGGAAGGCCGCTGTCCGCGGCAATTGCCGCCATGCCCCGCTGCAGCTCGAGCGTTGCTGCCACGGCGCCTTCCGGTTCGACGAAGACGGCGTGCAAACCATCGCCGATCATCTTGATGAGTCGGCCGCCATGGTCGTCGACCACGCCTCGGCAAAGCACGTCGTGGCGCTCGAGAGCATCCGCCATCCGCACAGGTTCCGTCTCCCAAAGCTTGGTACTGCCTTCGATGTCCGTGAAAAGGAACGTGAGCGTTGCGCTCGGCAGGTCAGGCACGCTTTTCGTCCGCCGGCGAGCGCCGAGGCCATGAGCCACTTCGCGAGTCCGGCGTCACGCGATGCGGGACTGGCATTCTGCAGAAGCTGTCGCAGTGGGGCCATGAAAGCCACTGCACGTGTTTAGCCAATGGTTGGGTCGGCACTCAGCATTAGCAGCGTTTCAATTAGTGCCGTCGTCAGCGCTTCTTCTACTGTGGGCTTGTCCGCAGACGTAATGATTACCAGCCTGCCTATGCGGGGACTGCTGGGGATCTGCGTAACGTTTACCGACAGGTCACTATCATCGGGCAGCGAAGTTCGCATACTTGCCGCAAGATCTGCGAACCTCAGCCCAACTGATCGCTCCGGAAGCATCGTGTCGTCGAGCGAAGCGACGGGCCGACTCTGAGGCGTTACGTGATAGACATATTCCATAATGGCAGGCTCCGATTCTTTGGCAAGGGGCCTTCGCCGGGCAATGAGTGGTTCCAATTCACCGAGTACGAGCTCTTGCCCGTTGGGGTCCGACTGGACAACTTCAAGGCGACGTTCAATCTACGCGGCGACGGAGGAGCGCCGACGGGTGGTCTGGCGGTCGAAACCAATCTTGGCTGGAAGGGCCCCGCGCAGTATGCCCCTAAAAACATCGCGAATGTTCGATCTTCTGCAGGGCCCGAAGGATGAACCGCCGGACCGAGAACACCCGGTCCATTGTGCCTATTTACACGGCCCCCATCCCATTGGGGACGCAACAGGCTGACCCCGGATTCCTGAGAACTTGTAGGACATCACCCGACTTGCGAAGCTAAAATCGGTATGGAAAAATTGCGTCGCATTTTCATTGCTCACATGGAGGAAGATCATGCGGAGTGTTCTGCTTCACGTCGATGGCGCCGGCGTCTCGTGGTTCATTTCGAAATGCCGCAGTTGTGGAGACGTTCATAAGTATCTCGTCGCCGATGTGGCAAAAGGACCGGTCCCCTGTAGGGGCTGCGGCGCGTCGATGGAGTTGCGTGGCGCGGAAATGCTGGGCACCGTTCGGAACGAAAACGGCTATCGGGAACGCGTTCCTGGTGGCGACGGCGAATGTGGGCACGCTGGTTCCTAACGGGCGCCCAGGACGAGCTCAAGTTAAGGTAGCGACGACAGGGTAGGGTGCCGACGGGGGTACCATCTTTCAATTGTAGGGCCTTACCTACCGCGTTTCAGTGGTATCGACTGCATCGATCTTTCGGAAACCGCACATACTTATTCAGTATTGGGCGTAGTGAAGTGGCTGGATGATTTAGAGAGTAACTACGCGCGATTCCTACGCGAAGAATGTCGAACACACTATGCAACGCTCGGCCCTTGGCGCGAACCCTTTGCGGGTGATCCTTGCAACTGTCTCAGTTCTACTGGGACTCATGGCGGCTGGAGTACTGTTCAGGAATCCGATTGCGTCGTATGTGGCGTCCCGAAGCATGGCTAGTCAAGGACTGACTTGCGATGCCGTTCAAGTACGTCTCCCGGTCGCACTGCCGCCGTCCCCCGTCGAGCTCGCACCGATGCGTTGCGAGACTTTGGAAGGACCCCTGCAGTTTGTACATTTCCACACACCGCTATACGTTGACCTCGAAGGCTGGGGCGTCGGATTGGCGCATACCGAGTCCCTTACCATCGCGTTTCGCCCGCAGCCACATCGTGCCGTCGACTTGAACACGCTTGGGGATATGACGAAATTCGCCGGCTTCGACGAGCCCGCAGTCGAGATGTTGTTCGATTCGGCGCGGATGTCCGAACAGAAGGTGCCTCCGTTTTTGGCACGACGCGCGAAGGTGCTTCGCGCGGGAGAAACGATCTCGACGCTCCGAGACATGCGGGTCTCGCCATTGCTGACGGGAATGTCCGTTTCCGCACCCAGCATTCATGTGAGTCAGGCTGCGGCATTGGGAGATGCCTCGCTAAAGATGACATCGACTCCGGACCGCGTTGCGGTGGAGGTCCGATTCCAGTCCATGAGCGCAAAGGTTACGGCAGAACACATGCGGTCCAAACGCCCGAAAGTAGCTTTCGAAGTCACCCCCGGCCAAAGGCCGTAGTTACCTGGTCTCCAGGATGTTGGCCCTCCCTTGTTTCGCTTGCGCAACGGGCCGGCCGTCGGAAGGTATCGGGTCAAGAACCTGTGTGGTCCTTCGTCCGTGAGCCCGCAACGACGTCAGTCGCATCGTCGATTTCATTCAACGTTTGATTGCAAAGGGACAGGGCTCTTGCAGAATTGCCCGCCGCGAGTTCGTCGCGAATCTCCACGATCCGCTCACGCAGCTTCTGTTCATAGCCCTCGGCTTCCTCGAGTTCACGCTCGAGCCGCTTTATCTCATCAGGCGGGACTGCAGGTGAATCGTTCGACATTGTCGAGGTCTCCCTGAGCTGTAATGCAATGTCTATGGCCGCGTCGGATCGTCGACCAACTTGACCAACGCGTCGAGTTTCGCGCCATAGGTTCTGGCCAAGCCGCGTTTGAAGTCGCTGGCATCGGGTAGCGCGGTCAACTCCTGCAACAAGACAGTGTGCATCGACTTCGCGTGTTGTACCAGATCGCGAAATTCCGTGCCCAGGTCGCCACGATCGGCAAGCTCCTCCGCCTTGCCGATGGCGCTTAGGAGCTCCGTGGACACTTCCGCCAGGAAGTCAGACCTCTCCGATTCCATGTGCCCATTGTCGCGCCGTTGCCCGGCCGCCACAACGTTTGCGCAAGGCCCCCGACAAGTGGGCGACGTCGGTCGAAGAGTGTGCCCAAGGTAGCCCTCATTCAGATTGCAACGGCAAGCGGACTTCAACCGCCGTCTGTGGGGGCTACTGGGTGGATTTCTTGGCGTCGCGGCTGTTGTCTGCCATCGGCAGCGCCTGTTCAAGGGTTCCATCTCGAGGTATGCGACCGATGCCCGGCAACTTGAGTGCCGGCTTGCGCAGTTCAAAGCCCGTCACGAGTCCCAGTACGTTCAATTCGAGACCCTCGTCCGGGCTCGCGATGATGCCCAGCAGGCCGAACAGCGACACCTGGAAGCCCGAGCCGCTGGGCGGCGTAGCGACGAACTGGGAAGCGGACAGGAAGTCCTTGCCGATTGCGGTCGAAGGCAGCTTCACGTGCAGTTCGGGGAGCTCGCGAGCTACAAAGGCAATGAACGTGTTGCTGTTGGGGCCCGGCCAGGCGTGGTAGGTGTCGGCGTAGGGATACGCGGCAACAACCTTCGGCAGCTTGCTGATGATCGTATCGGCGTCGTGTCCCCGCACGTCACGAATCAGGCGCGGCGATGCGCCAAACCATTCAGCGTCGGGCGCCCGCTGGCTCGAAACGGACACGACCGAACGGCCGCCGCCACCGTACCAACCGATGACCTCGTAGCGCGTGTAGTGATCCGCTCCTTTCGCCTTGACCGCGAGCCAGGTGTGATCGGCAAACGCTCCACGCCAACCATAGGCACGGGAGGCGTAGACCTGCACGATGGCTTCCTGATGGATTGCCGCATCGGGGGCGAGTCCGGTGGAGCGATGCGTGGCACTGCGCCAATCACCGCTGACGGACGCTCGTCCAAGCGCCAGATTGAATATCGGACCCGCCAACAGAAAACCAAGCATCGCCATCAGCCAAAACGTCGCGCGCCTAAGCGTGAAAGGTAGCGTAGACGAAGTCATAGCCGAGGATTCAGGAGGTCTCCCATGATGACGAATAGTGCTCCCTCAGAGTCGCATGATCGACGTGTTCTCGTCGATCAGGGACCATTTTTCGCGCTTCGACGTGGGGACCATCTTGGCGCTTCGACGCGACGTCTTGCCCTTCGGATCCCGTCGCGGCTGTTGTGCCAGCGCCAGGGCGGCCAGGCCGACCACCACGAGCATTCCAATGCACACGATGAACGCGTCGGCGGCCACGTTGTGATCGTAGCCGCGCTGGGCAATGAACATGGCGCCCACGCCGGACGTGATGACCGCCGGATAAACGACGTCACCGTAGCGCAGCGCGACGAAGCCCCCAGCAGCCGCAGCGATCGCAAGGAATACGGCTGCCACGTCATCCGGCACGATGGCAGTCCCGGCAAGGAGGCCGCTGATATTCAGCCACTGCGGCACCGCGACCAGCAAGGCGAGGGTCATTGCACCGAAATGCAGGCTGAAGGGCACCCTTAACAGACTGGAATGCTTGCCAGGGGAAACGGATGCAACGCGCACGAACATGAGTGCGCCCAGCACAACGCCGCCGGCGATCAGGGCCGTGGATATTCCGAACTCACTGCGCCGGAACGCCACATACCAGCACGACGCAAGCACGCTGGTCAACGCAAGTGGCAACACCAGCTTGTCGTAGATGCGTCGGCGGTGCTTGCGGGGCCACAGCGCCGCCATGTAAAAGAGGAGAAACGCAGCGAGGATGACACCGCTGATCCCCTTGGCGAAGCCGGCGGGAACGAAGGTGTTGCCATACTCGGCCACGACCTCGGCAAAGGTGGGAGAGCCTCCCAGATTGCCGAACACGGCGATGAACGCGATGTTCGCCATGACGACGAGCAGCGTCGTCCAGCGCACATAGGTCGAGGATGAGGGGGCACCCGTGATGTCCGGCATCGCTACCTTTGTCTGTTGCCTACAAGAGGTAGTATGCCACGGCTGTGAAATCGATACCCAGCGACGACTGGAATGTTGGCACTTCTTACACCTGCGCCGGCGGTAGCGCTTCAGGAAACGCCGCAATAAAAAACGCCCGCGAATCTGGCAGGCGTTTTGCTTGCGAACCGGCTGCACTGAACTAGCAACTTGCTGGTGGTCGCGCGGAGCTGAAACTAAAGCATCAGCTTCTTCAGTGTCTCCGGATTCTTGATCACCGAATTTTGCCGCACCGACGGCGCACCGTAGAGTCCCGCCGCCGGATTGGTTTCCAGCCGTGACAGGATCGAGGCGACTGCGCACTTCGCGTCGAACAGGACCACCACCTTGTTGCCCGTGACAGGCCCCAAGGAGAAACAGATCTGTCCCATTTGTGCGTTCAGCGGTTTCAGAACGCCGGTGGCGACGAGATCCGATACGGGCCCATTGCCGGCCAGTTGCAGATCGTAGACACGCGGGCGTCCGGGTGCGGCTGACCCGATATTGACTACTGATGGCAATCCGGCAAGTTGCCGCGTCAGCGTGGCGTCAGACGCTGCGTCGGGCAGGGCCTCGATCACCAGAGTGACCTTTTGTCCGGTCCCCCAGACGTGCTGAAGGAAGAAATCGCGTGAGAACTCGTTGGCGACCCGACCGCCGATGGCGTTCAGCGCTTCTTCCTCGGTGGCCCAACTGCCCATTCCTGTCGGGAGCGTGGTGTTGTAGTAAATTTCCTCGCCGGAAGCACGATCGATGGCCTTGATCGTCCATGAATTGAGTGCGTATTTGGTGACGACAATGCCGGATGCAGGAAGTCGCGCGGAGAGTTTCTTGATATTGACTTCGCCGTCGACTGAAAAATCCGGACCTTTGCTGCCTTCCTCCGCGCGCGCGCCACCTTCCGACCATGTGCGGAATCCGAATGACTTGATCCGCTCCTTGAGTATGTTCTCGGCGACAGGTGAGGGCTGCGCAGGCATCCCGGGCACATCCGCGTCACGCGCGCCGACCCTGACAGAGACTCGCGGATCGCCGCTGGCGCGAATGAACTGGATACGTTCATCGCGGGACATCTGGTTCAACGATTTCTGCACCGCCTTCACATCCACGACCGCCTCGGTGGACACATACATAAGTCCATCCTTGCCCACTTGCGGCTCACTTTCGCTCACCACGGTGGTGACGTACTTGGCACTGTTGGCCAGGAATTTGTCCTTGAGCACCGCGTAGTTCTTGTCCAGCGAACTCTTGTCGACAAAAAGCCCGAGCGCTTTCTCCACCAGCTGGCTGCGGGAATCCGCGCGCAGGTCGCTTTGTTGGAGCGCGTTGTTGCCCTGATAACGCGCGTCGGATGGATCGATCATGCCGACAGCGGAGATGACGACCTTTCCGGCGTCCAGCTTCGGCTCAGCCGGCGTCACCGCCGCGGATGCAGCTGCGGGCGTGGGTGGTGCCACTGCCGGTTGCGCCGACTGCGTCGCGACTCGGTCGCGCAGCTGCATGCCGAACCAAGCCGCCAATCCGAGCGCAAGCGCGACGACAATCGCAATGGCGGGCAGTTTCGACCGGGATGGTGTAGGTGCTGCGGCAATGGCAGTTGCAATGGGCGGCGCATCCGTCATGGCCCGGGTCATTTCCGAGGTTGAAGTGCTGCCCGGCTTGGGCATTGGTGGCGCTATCAAGGTCGGGTCGGTCGACGCGCTGCCCCCGCCATTGACCGCGGCTTCGAGCCCGGCGGCGAAGGCATCTGCGGATTGATAGCGGTCGTCGGCGCGCTTTTCCAGCGCTTTTTTCACCACTGAATCGATCGCGCCTGGAAGCTGGACGTTGAAACGCGATGGCGGTAGGGGATTTTCTTCCAGCACCTTGCGCATGGTGATGGTCGACGAGCCCGTGAACGGACGCTCGCCAGTCAGGAACTGATAGAGGATCACGCCCACCGAGAAGAGGTCGGAACGGCCGTCGATCTTAAGGCCCTGGATTTGTTCGGGCGACATGTAGCTTGGTGTGCCCAGCACTGCGCCCAGTTGCGTCAACTCGGATTTCTCGATGTGCGCGATGCCGAAATCGGCGACCTTCACCGAGCCATCGGGCAACAGGATGATGTTGGCCGGCTTGATGTCGCGATGGATGACGCCCAGCTTGTGCGAATAGCCCAATGCGGACAGGATCTGCTTCAGGATGCGCACGGCGTCGGCCGTGGCGAATCTTTCTCCCGCCTCGAAGTATTCCTTCAGTTCGCGGCCCTTGACGTATTCCATCGCGATGTACCAGACGCCGGCATCCTCGCCAAAATCGTAGATGGACACGATGTTGGGATGGGAGAGGCGCCCTGCGGCCTGCGCCTCCCGGCGAAAGCGCGCGATGATGTCGGGGGCATTGTCGCCGACCAGCTGGTCCGCGCGAA
>JBDTPJ010000031.1:0-34066 GCA_039932755.1 Betaproteobacteria bacterium | reverse complement strand
GTACTGGTGACCGGCTTCGACATCATTTTCTTCTGGGTCGCGCGGATGATCATGAGCACGACCTACTTCACCGGCCGCATACCGTTCCACGATGTCTACATCAATGCGCTGGTGCGCGACGAACACGGCCAGAAGGTGTCGAAGTCAAAGGGCAACGTCATTGATCCGATCGACCTGATCGACGGCATCGACCTTGAGATGCTGGTCGAGAAGCGCACGTCGAACATGATGGATCCGCGGCAGGAGGAGTCAATCGCGGCGCGCACCCGCAAGCAATTTCCGAAAGGCATTCCTTCGGTTGGCGCCGATGCGCTGCGATTTACGTTCGCCTCGCTCGCGACCTTCAACCGCACGCTCAATTTCGACATGGACCGGTGCGAGGGCTATCGCAACTTCTGCAACAAGCTGTGGAACGCGACGCGCTTCGTGTTGATGAATGTCGAGGGCAAGGATGTCGGGCTCGACGAGGCGCAACCCGTCACGCTTTCATTCGTCGACCGCTGGATCATCTCGCGGCTGCAGGATGCGGAAGCCGACATCGCGACGCACATCGACGCGTATCGGTTCGACCTAGCGGCCAAGGCGATCTACGAACTGGTCTGGGACGAGTACTGCGACTGGTATGTGGAGATGGCCAAGACGCAGCTCGCAAGCGACGACGAGGCCGTGCAGCGCGGCACGCGCCGCACGCTGGTGCGCGTGCTCGAAGTGATGCTGCGCCTCGCCCATCCGGTCATTCCGTTCATCACCGAGGAGCTCTGGCAGACTGTGGCACCACTTGCCGGCAAATCGGGCGCGACGATCTCCCTGCAGCCCTATCCGGTTGCCGATGCTTCGCGCATCGATGCGGCATCCAAGCAAGGGATGGGCCTCCTCAAGGATATGGTCAACGCCTGCCGCACGCTGCGCGGCGAAATGGGCTTGTCACCGGCGCAGAAGGTGCCCCTGATCGCCACGGGAGACACCGCGACACTCACCGAATTCGGGCCCTACTTGAAGCCGCTGCTCAAGCTCTCGGATATCCAGATCGTGAACGCATTGCCGGCATCGGACGCGCCGGTGCAAATGGTGGGCGACTATCGACTCATGCTGCACATCGAAGTCGACCCCGTCGCCGAACGCGAACGCATCGGCAAGGAAATCGCGCGGATCGGCGCAGAAGCGGGCCGCGCCAACGCTAAGCTGGGGAACGAGGGTTTTGTCGCGCGCGCGCCGGCAGCCGTCGTGGAGCAGGAGCGCGCGCGGCTGGCGGGCTTCACCGCCATGCTGGAAAAGCTGGAGGAGCAGCACAAGCGGTTGGGCGGCTAGTCCTTGCGTGACAGGTAGCCGGTTACTTCCTCGCGGTCGTGATAGAGCTGCCGGATCCGCAGTTGGGCGTTCACGCCCGCGCGGCCCGTGATCTCCAGCATCCGCAGTTCGCACCGCTTGACCTCGTCATAGCGTTTTTTCATCGGCAGTTTGAGATTGAAGATGGCACGCTTGGCGGCGCCGTCGGCTATCCAGCGCGCGACCAGCTCGGCGATGCGTATCGGTTGCAGCACGATGTCGCAGACCAGCCAGTCGACCGCGCGTTTGGGACGCCACGTCATGCCGTCCTCGCGCAGGTGTGTCACGAGTGAGTCGTCGGCGACACTGCCTTTCATGGGCCCGTTGTCCACCGCGGTGACGCGCATGCCCCGATGCGCAAGCTGCCATGTCCAGCCGCCGGGGGCGGCGCCCAGGTCCACTGCGCGCAATCCAGGCCTCAGCAAGCGTAGCTGCTCTTCTTCCGACAGGAAAATGCCGAAGGCTTCCGCGAGTTTCAAGGTCGAGCGCGACGGCACGTCCCGCGGCATTTTCAAGCGTGGAATGCCCATCGGCCACGCGGAGTTCCACGCTGGCGCGCTGCTCGCGACATAGGAGTCGTGCTTGCTCGTGAACACGACGTGCAGACGAGGCAAATGAGGCGGCAAACGCGGTACCTCGGCCGGGCTTAGCAGGTTGGCGGTGACGAGCGCTGCGCGCAGCAACGGGTCCAGTCGGCGGCACATTGACGACATTTGCTTGCCGTCGTTGGTGTCCGGATATTCGAGCCGAAGTTCGCCAAATCGTGCGCCGAAGCGCACGCCCTGATTCGACGCCGCCGCGACGATCGGCGTAATGCGGTCGCGTTCGCCCAGTGGCAGGGGACCGGCACCCACCGCGATTTCACGCGCGAAGATGGGCGGCCGTCGCGTGAAGGCGTCAGTCAACCGGGCGGGCGGTAGCGCGCCGGCAAAGGCAAGTGTGACGACGCCGGGAATGCTGACGCAAGTTGCGGCGGGCATTGCGTCGGCGGCGTCCGCCAAGGCATGAAGGTCGAGCGCGCACTCCGGCTCGAAACCGGCGCGGCACAACGCGACGATCGAGTTGCCACTCATCGTCGCTTGCCAGCCACTGGTGTGAAGATCCGGGCGCCGGAAGTGGGCCGCCCGGAGGAATCAGGCGTTCTCGGGTTCCGGCGTGCGCCGCTTCATCAGCAGCGCAGGTATCGTCTTCTGCCTGCCCGCGCCGTTGCGATGCGCGTGATTGCCATGCATTAATGCCGATTTAGCCGATTGCGCATTCCCGGCGTCGCCGTTCGGCCGACCGACCACCGGCTGATCGGGATTGTTGGCGTAGACCTCGTCGCGCTGTCGTTCGCGCGCGCTGCGACCGTCGCCGTGATGGCCCTCGCCGCGGTCGCGAATACGGGCGACACTCGTTTCGTCGTCAGACGCTTCACGCGGGGCCGCCGCCGCGGTGGATACCGGGCGGGCATGCGACGACGCCAAGGAGGGAGACGACGAGCGTCCGCCGGATCGGCGATCGGTTTTTTCCGCGCGTTCGCTGCGTTCACGAACCGGCATGCGTGAAGCCGCGGCATCCGCGTCGAATCCTACCGCTGTCTCGACCGGCACCTTCTTCTTCAACATCCGTTCGATTTCGACCAGGTACTTTTCTTCATCCGGCGCGACAAAGGAAATGGCTTCGCCGGATGCGCCCGCGCGACCCGTACGCCCAATCCGATGGACGTAATCCTCGGGCGTATGCGGCAATTCGTAATTGACGACGAGCGGCAGGTCGTCGATGTCCAAGCCGCGCGCGGCGACGTCGGTGGCGACCAATACCTGCAGCTTGCCCTCCTTGAAGAGGGACAGAGCTTCCAGGCGCGCCTGCTGGGTTTTGTCGCCGTGAATGGCTTCCGTGACCAGGCCGTCTTTTTCAAGTTGCCGCGCGAGCCGCGATGCGCCGTGCTTGGTTCGCACGAAACAAAGCACCTGCGAGAGATTGCGCGACTTGACGATGTGGGTGAGGAGGGCCCGCTTGGCGTCCTGCGGGCATTTGTAGGCGCGCTGCGTCACCGTTTCCGCGGCTTCGTTGCGCCGTGCAACTTCGATCAGCTGCGGTTCGTTCAGCAGCTGGTCGGCGAGGCGTTTGATCTCATTGCTGAACGTGGCCGACCACAGCAGGTTCTGGCGCTTGGCGGTGGCGGGAAGCAGCGCCATGATTCGCTTGATGTCAGGAATGAAGCCCATGTCGAGCATGCGATCGGCTTCGTCCAGCACGAAGACTTCGACCTGGCCCAGATTGACACTTTTGTGTTCGATATGGTCGAGCAGGCGACCCGGCGTGGCGACCAGGATTTCGACGCCGGCGCGAACAATGGGCAGCTGCTGCTTGATGTCCACGCCGCCGAATACGCAGGTGGAACGAAGGCCCGTGTACTTGCCGTATTCCTTGATGGCTTCCTCGACCTGGATCGCGAGTTCGCGCGTCGGGGCCAGGATCAGTGCGCGCACGGGATGGCGTGCGGGAGACGGGCTCGTGTTGGCGTACGGTTGCAGGCGTTGCAGAATCGGCAGGCCGAATCCAGCGGTTTTGCCGGTGCCAGTCTGGGCGCCACCCATGACGTCCAAGCCTGCCAGGACGACGGGGATGGCTTGCACCTGTATAGGTGTAGGCGTGGTGTAGCCGGCTTCGGTCACTGCCCGCAAAATTTCCGGGCTGAGACCGAGCTCATTGAAGCTCGTGATGCTCATGTAATGCTCCTGTAGCGGCCTACCGCCGTTGGCGGTTTCCGGTCCAGGCAGCGCACTTGACGTTGCGGTGGATTGGGCGGGAGGGTGCCCTTGTTGGGGCGGCTAAACGTAATGACCGCATTCCCGCTTCAGGTTGGGCGGTGACCGGAACGGCCGCCCGAGGCAGTATTGTAGCCTAAGTCGAGGATTATTCAAAATAATTGTGGCGAAGAGCGCCCAATTCGTTGTATAATCGACAGCTTTTGCTGCGGTGCCGCATCCGAATTTATCGGGAAGGCATCCTCGCCACACACACTACAACCGATTTTCCGAAAAAGCAGAGCACGCCATGACCACGCCGCGCCAGGACTTGCGCAACATCGCCATCATCGCCCACGTCGACCACGGGAAGACCACGCTCGTCGACAAGATGCTGGTGCAGGCGGGCACGTTCGCCAAGCACCAGCACGTCGGCGAACGGATGATGGACAGCAACGACCTCGAGCGCGAACGCGGCATCACCATCCTGGCCAAGAACTGCTCGATCCGCTTTGAGAGCACGCGGATCAACATCGTTGATACCCCCGGGCACGCGGACTTCGGCGGCGAAGTGGAGCGCATCCTTGGCATGGTCAACGGCGTGCTGCTGCTGGTCGACGCGGTCGAAGGCCCGATGCCGCAGACGCGCTTTGTCACGATGAAGGCGTTGCAGCAAGGCCTGCAGCCCATCGTCGTCGTGAACAAGGTCGACCGCCACGGCGCGCGGCCGGAGTGGGTCGTCAATCAGACTTTTGACCTATTCGACAAGCTGGGTGCGACCGAAGAACAGCTGGACTTCCCGGTGGTCTACGCGTCCGCGCTGAACGGATGGGCGACGATGGACGTCGCCGTCGCCAAGGCGGGTGTGCCTCCGGAACGCGCGGCGGACATGCGCGCGCTGTTCGAAACGGTCATCAAGCACGTTCCGGCGCCCATTGGCGACTCCGATGGCCCGTTTCAGCTGCAGATCTCCGCGCTCGATTATTCGAGCTACGTCGGTCGTCTTGGCATCGGTCGCATCCGCCGCGGTCGCGTGAGTCCTGGGCAGGAGGTTGCCGTGCTCAATGGACCGCTCGCCGAAGGTGAAATTCCCAAGAAGGCAAAGATCGGCCAATTGTTCTCGTTCTCGGGCATGGAACGCGTGCCGGTAGAGACAGCCGAAGTCGGAGACATTGTGCTGGTGACGGGCGTGGAAGAATTGTCGATCGGCACGACGCTCGCGGCGGTAGAGATGCCCGAAGCGCTGCCGCCGATCATGATCGACGAGCCCACGCTGTCGATGTACTTCCAGGTCAACACGTCGCCGCTCGCCGGTCGTGAAGGCAAGTACGTCACCTCGCGCAACCTGCGCGATCGCCTCGCCAAGGAAATGCTGACGAACATGGCTCTACGAGTCGAGGAGACTGGAGACACCGATGCATTCCTGGTCTCGGGTCGCGGTGAACTGCACCTAACGATCCTGATCGAGAACATGCGGCGTGAGGGCTTTGAACTTGCCGTCTCGCGTCCGCGCGTCGTGCTGCGTGAAATCGACGGCGTGACGTGCGAGCCGTACGAATCGCTGTCCGTCGACGTGGAAGAGACGCACCAGGGCGCGGTCATGGAAGCGCTGGGCACGCGCCGGGGCGATCTCACCAACATGGAGTCCGACAGCCAGGGCCGCACGCGCCTTGACTACCGCATCACGGCGCGCGGACTGATCGGTTTCCAGGGCGAGTTCATGAATTTGACGCGCGGCACGGGGCTCATGAGCCACGTGTTCGACAGCTATGCACCGCTGAAGGGCGAAATTCCGGAACGGCGCAACGGCGTACTGATCTCGGCCGAAGACGGTCCGGCGGTCGCCTATGCGTTGTGGAAGCTGCAGGATCGCGGCCGGATGTTCGTGTCGCCGGGCGAAATGCTCTACGAGGGCATGGTCATCGGCATCCACAGCCGCGACAACGATCTCGTCGTCAATCCCATCAAGGGCAAGCAGCTCACCAATGTGCGCGCGTCGGGCACCGACGAAGCCGTACGGCTGGTGCCGCCGATCCAGCTGAACCTGGAATACGCGGTGGAATTCATTGCCGACGACGAATTGGTGGAAGTCACGCCCCAGTCGATTCGCATCCGCAAGCGTCACCTCGTGGAGCACGAAAGAAAGAAAGCCAGTCGCGAAGCGGCGTAGACGTGTTGTGTCTGCGCAAGGGGCCGCCGCGTGCGGCCTTTTTTCATTTGGAGGTGGCTCTTGCGGTGGACTCATGGCCGCCGCGACAATGCCCTGCCGACCGCAACGAGGTGACCTCGACCCAATGTCCACCGTTTCCACCTTGACACCCGACGGCGCAGAAGCATTTGCCGACATTGCGCTGGCCAACGTCGGCCGCGAATTTCCGAACAAGCTCGACCACGTGATGGGTTCATCCGGGGACGTCAGGCAACCGCGCGAACTTCACCCGGCTTTCTACGGCAGCTTCGACTGGCACTCTTGCGTGCACATGCATTGGTTGCTGGCGCGCGTGCGGCGCATTTTCCCTGACCTCCCGCAACGCTCGATCATCGCGTCCGTGCTGGACGAACACCTCGCCGATGCCAACATCGCCGGAGAATGCCGCTATCTCGCGCGCCCGGACTCACGTTCGTTCGAGCGCACCTATGGCTGGGCATGGCTACTGGAACTGGCCAGCGAGTTGCGGCGGGGAACAGATCCTGCCTCGCGCCGATGGGCCGTCGCACTGCAACCGCTCGCCGAAGTTTTCGTGGAGCGCTATCTGGACTACCTGCCCAGGCAGCACTATCCACTGCGGGCAGGCGTTCACCCGAACAGCGCATTCGGGCTCATGTTCGCGCTCGACCACGCGCGGGTCGTCGGCCAGCCAACGCTTGAAGCCCTTTGCGTCGAACGCGCCCGCACGTGGTTTGGCGCTGACCGCGACGCACCCGTGGTGTGGGAGCCCTCTGGGACGGACTTTTTTTCTCCCGCACTGATTGAAGCGGCGTTGATGCGGCGCGTGTTGCCGCAGTCAGAGTTTTCGATTTGGCTCGAAGGTTTCCTGCCGGGATTGGCGCGGTGCGAACCGGCTGCGCTTTTCGTACCTGCCATCGTGACCGACCGCAAGGACCCGTTCATCGTGCATCTGGATGGATTGAATTTGTCGCGCGCGTGGTGCTTCGCGGGAATTGCATCGGCGCTCGCTTCGAGTGATCCGCGCATCGCAATCCTGCGTGAAGCCGGCGTGGTCCACCTCGAGGCGGGACTTTCCGGAATGGCAGGGGGTGACTACATGGGCGAACACTGGCTGGCCACCTTTGCCACCCTTGCGTTGACCCAGTAGACTGCCTTGGCAATGGTCGAAAATTCCTCGTTCACATTCGCGATCATCACGCTGGTGGCGCTCGTCATCCTGCTGGTACTGGGGATCGTCGGCCTCTTCCGGGTCGCCGCGCTGGCCAGCACCCGCGATGACGAGGCGCGCAACGCGACGCGCGATGCGGCCGGAGCCCGCGCGCGGATCGACGCGCTGGGTACGCAAGTCGCTCGTGTGGAGACCGACATTCGCCAGGATTTGGCCAATGCCCGCACCGAGCAGACCAACATCGCCACGGGATTGCGCACCGAAGTCGGCGGCGCCATCGGCAAGTTTCGCGAGGCAACGCAGGCACAGTTGACCGACATGTCGGGTCTGCAGCAGCGGCAACTGCAAGGTTTCGGCGAGCAGTTGGCCAAGCTCACGTTGTCGAACGAGCAGCGGCTGGAGGCCGTTCGAGTGACGGTTGAGCAGCGGCTTGAAGCGCTGCGCACCGACAACACCGCGAAGCTCGAGCAGATGCGCGCGACGGTCGACGAGAAGCTCCAGGCCACACTCGAGCAACGTCTCGGAGAGTCGTTCAAGATCGTGTCGGAGCGACTGGAACAGGTGCATCGGGGCTTGGGCGAGATGCAGAACCTGGCGGTGGGCGTGGGCGACCTGAAGCGTGTGCTGTCCAACGTGAAGACGCGGGGCATGTGGGGCGAGGTCCAGCTTGCGGCGCTGATTTCGGAAGTGCTGACGCCACAACAATATGGCACCAATGTGGAAACGGTTCCCGACAGCAACAAGCGCGTGGAGTTTGCGATCAAGCTTCCGGGACGAGGTGACGACGGCAAGCCGTGCTGGCTGCCCGTCGATGCCAAGTTTCCGCTGGAGGAGTGGCAAAAGCTGCAGGATGCGCTGGAGCGAGCGGATGCTCCCGCCGCGGACATGGCGCGCAAGGCGCTCGCCGATTTTCTGCGCGTGCAGGCGCGGATGATCCACGATTCCTACGTGTCGCCGCCTTTCACTACCGATTTCGCCATCCTGTTCGTGCCGACCGAGGGCCTGTATGCGGAGATGATGGCGCGTCCCGGCTTCGCGGAAAAGCTGCAGCGCGAATTTCGCGTGACGCTAACGGGCCCAACCAATTTCCTGGCGCTCCTCAACAGCCTGCAAATGGGCTTTCGTACACTGGCCATCGAGCAGCGGTCGAGCGAAGTGTGGAAAGTGCTTGGCGCCGTCAAGACGGAGTTCGCTAAGTTCGGCGACGTCATCGCCAAGGCCAAGGACAAGCTCGACCAGGCGAGTCGTACGCTGGACGAGACCGGCGTGCGCAGTCGCGCCATCGTGCGCGAGTTGCGCAGGGTGGAATCGCTTCCGGATGCGCAAACGCGATCGGTATTGCCGCAATCGCTCCTGCTTGACGCAGAAAACCAGGCCGAGCGCATTGATGACAATCGGCCGCGTGAGGAAAAGTAGCACCGCGCAATCCCATGCTGGAAACTATCAAACGCTGGCGGCAGAAGCGGGTTCTGAAACAGCAGGCGATCCCGGAGTCGCTCTGGCGCGATTCGCTCGAATCGCTGCCCTTCCTCGCCATCTATACCGACGACGAAATCGCGCGCCTGCGTGAAAAAGTCGTGCTCTTCCTCGACGCCAAGAGCATCGTCGGCGGGCGCAGCCACAAGGTCACGCCGCGCCAGCGGGTGGTGATCGCGTTGCAAGCTTGCGTGCTGGTCCTGAATCACGACCTTTCGTACTATGACGGCTGGCGCAATGTCATCGTCTATCCCGACGAGTTCGTGCCGGGATGGGAATGGGAAGACGAGGCCGGTGTCGTGCATCGCAACGAGGACCCCATGGCCGGCGAGGCCATCGAGGGTGGGCCGGTCGTGCTGTCCTGGGCCGATGTCGAAGCGAGTTCCGACTGGACCACGGCCGGAATGAATCTCGCGATCCATGAATTCGCGCACAAGCTCGACATGCGCAATGGCGTTGCCAACGGTTGCCCACCGCTGCCCGCGGAAATGCCGCCGCATGTCTGGAAAAGGACCATGATGTCGGCCTACGAGCACTTCCAGATGCGGGTGGCGCGTGGGGATCGCACTGCCATCGACCCGTACGCGGCCGAGAGTCCCGCCGAGTTCTTTGCGGTGCTCTCGGAGGTCTTCTTTGTAGAGCCCGCGCTGCTGCGCCATGAGTACGTGGCGGTGTACCAGCAGTTCGCGCGATTCTATCGGCAGGAACCGGCGGCTCGCTCGGAGCTGTTGCTGGAAGAGTAGGAGTCCGCCTGAACGTAGGCGTGCGTCAGCCGGTTTTTCGTATGGCGCTCTTGGGCCGGAACACCTTGCACACCTCTTCATGCGTCTCGATGTACGGGCCGCCGATCAAGTCGATGCAATAGGGCACTGCCGGAAAAACGCCATCGAGCGTTTCCTTGATTGCCTTGGGTTGGCCCGGAAGATTGAGGATCAGTGCATGGCCGCGAATGACGCCGACCTGCCGCGAAAGGATCGCGGTGGGCACGTACTTGAGGCTCACCTGACGCATCTGTTCGCCAAAGCCAGGCAGCACCTTGTGCGCGACGGCCAACGTGGCTTCCGGCGTCACGTCACGTGGGGCGGGGCCCGTGCCGCCGGTGGTGAACACCAGCTGGCAACCGGCAACGTCCACCAGTTCGACGAGCGTGCGCTCGATGACAGCCTGCTCGTCGGGAATGAGACGGGTAAGCGACGTCCACGGCGACTTCAGCGCCGACCCGAGCCAATCGCTCAAGCCGGGCAGCCCCTTGTCTTCGTATACGCCGGCCGATGCGCGGTCCGAGATTGAGACCAGGCCGATGGTCAGAGTTTCAGGCATCGCAGTTCACTCCTCCAGGGCCACCGCGGCCTTCAATTGCCGGAACAACTCGCGATAGCGGTGCGGCGGTCCGCCTCGAACTCGCTCGAGCTTGGCGTCGTTGATCAGTGACTCGAGGTGGCGCCGGTCGGATTGCGGATAGGTGCCAACGAATTCGTTCAGCGCCTGAGGTTCGGCCAACAGCCGCTCGCGCCAGCGTTCCAAGGCGGCAAAGCGCGCGTTTTCTTCCTTGGGGCCCTTGGACCAGCCCTCGAGTGCTGCCTGGACGGGCGCGGGATCGATATCGCGCATCAGCTTGCCGATATACTGAATCTGCCGGCGACGCCCCTCGTGGGCCGTAATTCCACGCGCCTGGAGCACGGCATCCACGAGCCGCTCGGGCAGGTCCAGCGCTTTCAGTCGCTTGGGTTCGAGCGCGACCAGCGCCTCGCCCAGGTTCTGCAGCGCGTGCATGGCGTGCTTGCGGCGGGTTTTCGACGGCCCAAGGTCGGTCGAGGTTTCGTCGTCTTGCTGCTCGTCGGGTCTGGAGATCATTCGGTCGGTCGGTGCAGCCGGAACGGTGCCCGTGCATAGGCGTTTGCTATGATAACCGACCGATTCCCCCAAAGGCCGCGCGGGACGCATGACCGGTACCTCCGCCGCGCTGCGCCATTTACAAAGTCCGACCATGACCGTGTCACTCAACGTTGGCCCATCGCAGCCTGCGCCCCATGGTGCGCGCGGCATCGCAGCGGATGGGCATTTTCCCGTCGCCACCGCGGAACTCGAACGCGTGACTGCCAGCATCCTGGCCGCCGCCAGGTCCGGCGGCGCCACTGCATGCGAAACTGAAGTGTCGCAGGCCGTCGGCCAAAGCGTGACGGTGCGCAAGGGCGAGGTCGAGACCATCAACTACAACCGCGACAAGGGCGTGGGTGTCACGGTGTTCGTGGGCAAGCGGCGCGGCAACGCCAGCACGGCAGACTTTTCGGACGATTCGATTCGCGCCACGGTCGACAAGGCGTTGGCCATTGCCCGGTATACGGCGGAGGATGATGCCGCCGGTCTCGCCGATCCCGACCGGCTGGCAAAAGACTGGCCGGACCTCGACCTCTACTTTCCGTGGGACCTGGCCGTGGAACGCGCGATTGAACTCGGTCGGGAAGCCGAAGCCGCGGCGTTGCGCGTTGATCCGCGCATCACCAACAGTGAAGGCGCGACCGTCGCGCGCGGCGAATCGGAATTCGTCTACGCCAATTCGCTGGGATTTTCCGGCGGCTATCGCACGTCGCGCCACCACATCGACTGTTCGGTGATCGGCGAGGATCGCGACGCGATGCAGCGCGACTATTGGTACACCGCAGCGCGATCGCCCGACGACCTGATGAGCGCTGACGCCGTCGGCCGCATCGCTGGGGAGCGCACCGCGCGGCGGCTCAACGCGCGACAGTTGGGAACGCTCGACTGCCCGGTGCTGTTCGAAGCGCCGGAAGCTTCGGATCTCATCGGCTTCTTCGTGTCGGCGGTATCGGGCGGAAGCCTGTATCGAAAATCCTCGTTCCTTCCTGATTCCTTGGGACAGGAGATATTTGCGCGCCACATCAATCTGCGCGAAGAACCCCACTTGTTGCGTGGCCGCGGCAGCGCTCCCTTCGACAGTGACGGCGTGGCCACGGCTGCCCGCGATGTCGTGACGGCAGGTGTCGTGCAGGGCTATTTCCTCGGAAGTTATTCCGCGCGGAAGTTAGGACTCCAGTCAACCGGCAATGCGGGCGGAAGCCACAACCTGGTGCTCAGTCACGGCGCGGATGATCTCGCGGGGCTCTTCAAGAAAATGGGCCGTGGACTCTTCGTCACCGAGCAATTGGGGCAGGGCGTCAATCCGGTCACCGGAGACTTCTCGCGCGGCGCCGCGGGCTATTGGATCGAAGACGGTGCAATCGCCTATCCGGTCGAGGAGATTACGATCGCCGGCAACTTGCGCGACATGTTCCGCGACATCGTTGCAGTCGGCAATGACGTTGACCGGCGAGGTTCCCGCCACACGGGTTCGATTCTGCTTGGGCACATGACGGTGGCCGGTCACTGACGATGCAGGTCGCCATGTACCCGGGTGCAAAGCGATGATCGGCAGCATGCTCGATTGGGTGCGGTCGGTCTACGATCCGCTATCCAGTGCCAAGCATGCCGGACGCTGGATCGCCAGGTTACCTACGGCGGAGGCCATCGCGGTCCAGCGCGAGGCGCTTGAACTCATTTCGGGATTTCCCGGATCACGCAAGGAGCCGGGTCCGGGCCAGGTGGAGGCGTTGCTGCGCATCGACGCGCGCCTGGAACCTATCGTCGAACAACTCACACTGCAATACACACTCAACTACCAGAAAAGCACCGCCGTGGAATCGCGGCTATGGCATTCGGTGTTCGATCTGGTGAAGGCATTCACCGCGGCCTATCAGATCGCTCTCAAGGCGGGATATCCGCGCACGCAGAGCAAGCGCTGGCGGGCAACGCTGCCGTGGGTACTGGTCCGTCTGGCGCATTACAAGGGGCTCGACGGCAAATTCCGGCTGTTCCGCTACAGTCACTGGATTCCGGCGCAATGGCGTGAATTCCACGAGCTCTATGAATTCGCGCGCATGCGGGGATGGCAGCGCGAGCATCTCATCTACGGCGTCGGCGGGTTCGCCAAGCCCGGCGTCTCGTTCGAGCAGGAATACCTCAAGACGCTCTTATTGATGCGCCTGGATTCCGGCAATTTCACGCCCGACCAGGTCGAGTGGGTGTCGCGGCAGCTGGAGGATTGGACGCCGACGCTGGCATTGACGCCGCCGCCGTCGGACACCGCTCCGTTCTGCGTCGACCTCTCCGGCAACGCGGGACTGCGCCGCCGCGACCGGCCCATCAGCGTCGGCCGGATGCTTTTCCTCGATGCGAGTCCGGTCTACGCCCGCATCGTCGAACGGATGCGCTGGCTTCCCGAGCGCGACGAAGAGGTCACGCCGCCAGGGGACCTGCCGTCGCGGGAGCAACGGCTGTTGCTGATGCGCCTGGCTTCCCTGTTCGGGCCTGACGCCATTGCGCAGGCGCCGCGCGCGGCGCGTTTCGCCACGGATGGCGACATGCGCGTGGTCGTCGGCCTCCAGGCGCTGACCCGTGCCGTGGCCGAAATCGAGCGGCTGCCCGAGCAGGCGCGCACGCCCGGGGTTGCCACGAGCTACGACGAAGTCACGCAGCTCGTCAATCCGACGGCCAATCCCGAATCGGTCGCGCGCCGGATTCGGGGCACCACATGGAAGCTGACCGACCGCAGCGAGTCCGGCTGTCGCCTCATAGCGCCCTCCAAGGATGCGCCGGGAAAGCTCGGCGAGTTGATCGCAATCAAGGACGGCGATCAGTGGATGCTCGCGGTCGTGCGCCGTATGCAGAGGCTTCAGGTGGACCAGGTCACGGTTGGGGTAGAGGTCATCGCCCGCCGGCTGGTTCGTGTCCTGATGCGGAGCTGGGTCACGCCCTCCGACGCCGGACAAACGCGTGCGGATCGGCCGTTTTTCGGGATCTACCTGCCGGCGCATCCGGAAAACCGGCAGGCGGCGCAGCGCAGCATCATCGGCCCGGACGACAAGTTCATCCCTGGGGGCATGGTGGAACTCGATACGGGCAACGCCCGCTACCTGATCCGGTTCACCCAGACGCTGGAACGGCAGGGCGGCTGGGCCTGGGCCCTGTTCACCGCGGTGCGCAAGCTGTCCGCCTGACAAAAGAATCCGTTAGAATCAGCCGGTAACCAGCGTATTCAACGCCAGCAACTAGTCTGGCATTTTCTGGAGGAGTCTCGATGGAACGTCGTTCGTTTATCAAACATGCTGGCCTCGCGGGCGTGCTTGCCGCGGGAAGCGCGCCTGCCTTTGCGCAGGCTTCACCTGAGGTCAAGTGGCGCTTGGCCTCGAGCTTTCCCAAGGCGCTCGACACGATCTACGGCGGCGCCGTTACGGTATCGGAGCGGTGCGCGTCAGCCACCGGCGGAAAGTTCCAGATTCAGGTTTTCGCGGGCGGCGAGATCGTCCCGGCCTTCGGCGTTGTGGACGCCGTGCAGAACGCAACCGTCCAGGCCTGTCACACGGCGCCTTATTACTTCTTCGGCAAGGACCCGACATTTGCTTTCGGATGCGCGATTCCGTTCGGCATGAACGCCCGACAGCAGAATGCATGGATGCTGCACGGTGGCGGACGTCAGCTTTATGACGAGTTCCTCAAGGATTACAACATCATCAGCTTTGGTGCCGGCAACACCGGATGTCAGATGGGCGGCTGGTTTCGCAAGGAGATCAAGACCGTTGCCGATTTGAAGGGCCTCAAGATGCGCATCGGCGGCACCGGCGGGCTTCCATTGCAGAAGCTGGGCGTCGTGCCGCAGCAGATCCCGGGCGGCGACATCTACCCGTCCCTCGAGAAGGGCACGATCGACGCCGCGGAGTGGGTTGGCCCCTACGACGACGAGAAGCTCGGTTTCTACAAAGTCGCCAAGTACTACTACTATCCGGGCTGGTGGGAGGGTGGTCCCGAGCTCGACGTCTTCGTGAACCTCAAGGCCTACAATGACCTACCGAAGGAGTACCAGTCGATCCTGCAGGCTGCCTGCGCGGAGGCCAATATCGACATGCTGGCCAAATACGATGCGGTCAATCCGCCGGCACTGAAGCGCCTGCTGGCCAACGGGGTCAAGCTGCAGCCATTCAGCAACGACATCATGGCCGCATGCTACAAGGCGACGCAGGAGGTTTACGACGACATCGCTTCCAAGAACGCCAAATTCAAGAAGATTTACGACCCGTGGATGGCGTTTAAGGGCAACGAGATCGAATGGTTCAGCATCGCCGAGAACCGCTTCGACAATTTCCAGATCGCCGCGGAACGGATGTCGCAGAAGAAGAAGTAGCCGTTCGCGGAAACCCGATCGACGGGCGCGCCGGAGCGATCGAATCGCCGGCGCGCCCTTATTTTTTGTCGGTCGATGCCGGCGCGTCACCCTTATTTTGTTCCATGGCGCGCTCAAGCGCCTTGGCCGTGTCGTCGTCCTCCTGCGACTTCTCGGGCTCAGGCTCGCCACGCATGGCCCGCTCCAGCGCCTTGGTCAGATCATCCTGCTGGGAGCCTATGCCGCCCTTGGCGGCGCCCGGGATCTCGATGTGCAGGTTGCGGGTGTCGATCTTCTCCTTCTTGGCGAGGCCGCCGGAAACGATGTCGGGGAAAGCAATGATCAGCGCGACCATGATCACCTGGATCACAACGAATGGGACAGAACCCCAATAGATCTGGCCCGTGGTCACAGGTGCGATCGTGCGCCGGGTGATGCGGTCGACGTACGACTTAGCGGCGGCGACGCTACGTAGGTAGAAGAGCGCGAATCCGAATGGCGGGTGCATGAACGAGGTCTGCATGTTCACCGCCAGCAGGACGCCGAACCAGATGAGGTCCACCCCGAGCTTCTCCGCGACCGGACCGACGAGCGGAATAATGATGAACGCGAGCTCGAAGAAGTCGAGGAAGAACGCCAGGAAGAAGATGAGGAGGTTCACGGCGATCAGGAAGCCGAGCTGGCCGCCGGGCAGACTGGTGAGGAGATGCTCGACCCAGACGTGCCCGTTGACGGCGTAGAACGTCAGGCTGAACACACGCGCGCCGATCAGGATGAAGACGACGAACGTCGACAGCTTGGCGGTGGTGTTCATCGCCTGCTTCAGCAGCGACAGCGACAGACGCCGGCGCGCGACCGCCATGATCAGCGCCCCGGTTGCGCCCATCGCGCCGCCCTCGGTAGGAGTGGCGACCCCGAGGAAGATCGTGCCCAGCACCAGGAAGATCAGTGCCAGCGGCGGGATCAGGACGAACGTGACCCGTTCGGCGATGCGCGACAACAAGCCGAGCTTGAACACCTTGTTGACGACCGCCGCCAGGAACGCGAGACCGACCCCGACCAGCATCGTGATCACGATGCGCTCGTCGGTGGCCACGTCCGGGTGATAGCGGTCGTAGTAGACCATCCAGAAGGCGACGGCCACGGCCGCCACAAGCACCGTGAGCACAAGCAATGACCGGTTGCCCGACGCGCCGTTCGCCTCACGCAGGGTGCGGGCCTCCGGTGGGAGCGCAGGCGCCCAATGCGGCTTGAAGATGGTGACGCCGATGACGTACGAGGCGTAGAGGAGGGCCAGCACGAATCCCGGAATGAATGCCCCGGCATACATGTCGCCGACCGATTTGCCGAGCTGGTCGGCCATGATGATGAGCACCAGCGACGGCGGGATGATCTGCGCCAGCGTACCTGATGCCGCGATGACGCCCGTGGCCAGCCGGCGGTCGTACCCATAGCGGAGCATGATGGGCAGCGAGATGAGTCCCATCGCGATGACCGATGCCGCGACCACACCCGTGGTGGCGGCCAGCAGCGCGCCGACGAACACCACCGCGTAGGCGAGACCGCCGCGGATCGGACCGAACACCTGGCCAATGGTTTCGAGAAGGTCCTCGGCCATCCCGCTACGTTCGAGGATCAGCCCCATGAAGGTGAAAAACGGCACCGCGAGGAGCGTGTCGTTGGCCATGACACCGAAGATGCGCTCGGGCAGCGCCTGCAGCAACTCCGGCCTCAGCAGACCGGCCTCAATGCCGATGAAACCGAAGGCCAGCCCTACGGCGCCCAGCGCAAAGGCCACTGGATAGCCGAGCAGAAGCACGATCACCAGCGCGCCGAACATCAGCGGCGCGATGTTCTCGATCAGGAATGCAGTCATGTCGGTTCCCCGCGTCCCTTGGCGATATCGACCGTTTCTTCGGCGATCGCCTGGTCACCGCGCGAGCGCACGATCTCGTCGGCGAGCTGCTCCTCCATTGTCTTCTCGTGCGCCTTTTCGCCGGGGTCGGGGATCATTCCCATGAGGAAGGCGATACGCTTGATGAGCTCCGAGATCCCTTGCATCGAAAGCAGGAAAAATCCGATCGGGACCATCAGTCGCGCCGGCCAGATGATGAGGCCGCCGGCGTTGGTCGACACCTCGTTGCGCTCGTAGGCGTCGACGAACAGCGGCCAAGATAGCCACATGACCAGCAGCGTCACGGGCAGCAGGAAGAAAATCGTGCCGAAGATGTCGATCATCGCGCGGGCGCGCGCCGACAGGCGGCCCGTGATGATGTCGATCCTGACGTGCTCGTTGTGCTTCAGGGTATAGCCCGCGCAAAACAGGAAGATCGCCGAAAACAGGTACCACTGGATCTCGAGGAAGGAATTCGAGCTGTAGTTGAACGCCTTGCGGACGACCGCGTTGGCACAACTGATGAGCACGGCGACCAGAACGAGCCAAAAGATGACCCGGCCGATGCGCTCGCTCATCGCATCGATTGCGCGGGACAGGGCGAGAAGTGCGTTCAAGCGTCCTCCAATTGGGCGCGTCCGTTGCAATGCGGGTCGGGACCCTGCCGCTCGTACGGTCGTCGATCTCTTCCGGGTTCCCATTTGGCCCGGCCTTCGGGGCCTTGGGGCCTCTCAGTCGGCGGATTATAAGGTGGTTTACGCTCCGCTGCATGAACGACCGGGCACGTGACCGTCATCCGAACGCGGCCGATGCTAAAATGTGAACTTCCCCACCGCGCCTTGCCCCTGCCATGTTCAGCCGCTCCCGAACACTTGCCGATGCCGATCCCGAGGTGTGGAGTGCCATCGCCCGCGAGAACAAGCGCCAGGAAGATCACATCGAGCTGATCGCGTCTGAAAATTACGCCAGCGCCGCCGTGATGGCCGCACAGGGCTCGCAGCTGACGAACAAATATGCCGAAGGCTACCCCGGCAAGCGCTATTACGGCGGCTGCGAATTCGTCGATATCGTCGAGCGCATTGCGCTTGAGCGCGTGATGAAACTGTTTGGCGCGGAAGCGGCGAATGTCCAGCCGCATTCCGGCGCGCAGGCCAACCAGGCTGTGTTCTTTGCAGCACTGAAGCCCGGCGACACGATCCTAGGGATGAGTCTTCCGCACGGCGGACACCTCACGCACGGGTCGCCGGTGAATGTCTCGGGCAAGTGGTTCAATGTGGTGGCCTATGGCCTTGACCCGGCCACCGAACTCATCGACTACCACCAAGCGGAGCGGCTTGCGCATGAACACAAGCCCAGGCTGATCATCGCCGGCGCGTCTGCCTACTCACGCGTGATCGACTGGAATCGCTTCCGCGACATTGCCGATTCCGTGGGCGCGCTTCTGATGGTCGACATGGCGCATTACGCCGGCCTGATTGCGGCAGGACTGTATCCCAGCCCGGTCGGCATCGCCGACTTCGTGACCAGCACCACGCACAAGACGCTCCGGGGCCCGCGCGGCGGGCTCATCCTGATGCGCGCCGAGCACGAAAAGGCGATCAACTCCGCGGTATTTCCTGGATTGCAGGGTGGACCGCTGATGCATGTCATCGCCGCCAAGGCCGTGGCGTTTGGCGAAGCGCTGCAACACTCATTCAAGGTGTACCAGGAACACGTCCTGGACAATGCCCGTGTCCTGGCCCGCGTGATGCAGGATCGCGACCTGCGCATCGTGTCCGGCGGCACCGACTCGCACGTGTTCCTGGTCGACCTGCGTTCGAAGAAGATCACCGGCAGGGATGCCGAGGCGGCACTCGGGCGCGCGCACATGACCGTCAACAAGAATGCCATCCCGAACGATCCCGAAAAGCCCTTCGTTACTTCGGGCATTCGCCTGGGCAGCCCTGCCATAACCACGCGCGGATTCACCGAGATCGAGGTCGAAGTCCTGGGGCATCTCATCAGTGACGTGCTCGACGCGCCCAAGGACGATGCCGTCATCGCCAAAGCGTTGAAGAGTGTAGCGGCGTTGACGGCGCAGTTCCCCGTCTATCGCCCGTGAAGCCTGCGCATGGCCGGTAGAACGAAACTTCGGCGATGAAGTGCCCGTTCTGCGGCAGCGTCGATACGCAGGTCATTGATTCGCGCGTTTCCGAGCCCGGCGATTCCATTCGCAGGCGCCGCCGTTGCGTTGCCTGCCAGAAGCGCTTCACCACTTATGAAACAGTTGAATTGCGGCTGCCGCAAGTCGTGAAGACCAACGGCAACCGGTCCGATTTCGACGTTGCCAGGGTTCGCATCGGCTTTCAGCGCGCACTGCACAAGCGGCCGGTGCCCACGGACTATGTAGACGCCGCGATCGATCGCATCGTGCAGCAGGTACTGTCTCTCGGCGAACGTGAAATTCCTTCGCGGCAGGTCGGCGAAATGGTGATGCAGGAGCTGCACAAGCTCGACAAGGTCGGGTACATCCGCTTTGCGTCGGTCTACCGCTCGTTCCAGGACGTTTCCGATTTTCGCGATGCGCTGAAGGAAGTCGAGGCGCCGCCGCCATCGCCGCGCCGCGTGCGGCGCTAGGCGGTCTGGCGTCATGGAGTTCACCGCCAGCGATCGCCAACACATGGCGCGCGCGCTTGTGCTGGCTGCGCGCGGGCTCTACACCACGTCGCCCAATCCTCGGGTAGGCAGTGTCATCGTGAGGGACGACGTCGTGATCGGCGAGGGCTGGCACCTCCGTGCCGGCGAGCCCCACGCGGAAGTCAATGCCATTGCCGATGCGCACGCGCGCGGCGCGCAAACACGCGGCGCCACGATGTATGTCACGCTCGAGCCATGCAACCGATACGGCCGTACGCCGCCGTGTGTCGATGCCGTGGTCGCAGCGGGGCTGGCGCGCGTCGTGGTGGCCATTCGCGATCCCAATCCCGATCAAGCCCATGGCGCGGAGCGCTTGCGCGCTGCGGGGGTAACTGTCGACGTCGGCCTTCTCGAAGTGGAGGCGAGCGAACTTAATATCGGCTTTGTCTCGCGCATGACGCGCGGGCGCCCCTGGGTACGCGCCAAAATCGCAGCAAGTCTCGATGGCAAGACGGCCCTGGTCAATGGCGAAAGTCAGTGGATCACAGGCCCGGTCGCGCGCGCCGATGGCCACGCGTGGAGAGCGCGCGCCTGCGCCATCCTGACCGGGGTGGGCACGGTCATGCAGGATGACCCGGCGTTGACCGTGCGCGCAGTCGAAACGCCGCGGCAGCCCTTGCGCGTCGTGGTCGACCGCCATGGGCAAACATCACCGGCGGCGCGGGTGCTGGCCGACAACCATGCGTTAATCGTCACCGCCGGAGAGCGCAATGTTGCATGGCCGCCTGAGATCGATGTGCTGGCTTTGCCTGACGTCAACGGCCGCGTCGACCTGGCCGGTCTTATGAAGGCGCTTGGGGACCGGGGCATCAATGAATTGCATGTCGAGGCCGGTGCCAAACTGTCGGGCGCGTTGCTGGATGCCGGCCTGGTCGACGAACTGTTGCTCTATCTCGCACCCGCGCTGATCGGCGATCCCGCGCGGGGCATGTTCGAGCGCGTGGCGCCATTGACAAATCTTGCGGCAAAGGCCGAACTGGTTTGGCACAGCATCGAACGCTGCGGAGACGACTTGCGCGTGATCGCGCGCTTGAGAACGCAACTGAACACGCAACTGAACACGCAACTGAGTACGCAACTGAGTACGCAACTGAGTACGCAACTGAGTACGCAACCGCATCTGCAAATGGGGCCGGGAGGGACGCCCTGATGTTCACGGGAATCGTGCAGGGCGTGGGCCGGATTGCCCACGTCGCCCCGGCAGGCGATGGGGTGCGCATCGTGGTCGACCTTGGTGTCCGCAAGATTGCCGATGTGGCTCTCGGTGACAGCATCTGCGTGAACGGATGCTGCCTGACGGTATCGGCGATGGACGGTGCCTCATTCAGTTTCGACCTCTCTGCCGAGACGTTGCGTTGCACGACCGGACTCGATCACCCGGGCGACGTCAACATTGAATTGGCGTTGCGCCTGGCCGACCGATTGGGCGGCCACCTGACATCCGGCCACGTCGACGGCGTGGGCGCGGTCAGGCGATTTGCGGCAATCGCCGACGATGCCTATGGCAGCTGGTTGCTGGAAGTCGAGGCGCCCATCGCCCTGGCGCGCTTCATTGCGTCAAAGGGTTCCATTGCCGTGAACGGCGTCAGCCTGACGGTCAATGAGGTCGCCGGCGCGTCATTCACCGTGAACCTGATTCCGCATACGTTGGCCGTGACCACCTTGAACGTGTTGAGGCCGGGTTCCGCCGTCAATCTCGAAGTGGACATGATCGCGCGATACGTCGCGCGTCTCGCAGAATTCCAGGACTGAAATTGCGGCGAGCGTCTAGCGCGCGATGGCTGCCGTGGCACTCGGCGCGTGCAGCTTGAACTGGAACTCGAGGGTGATCGGAAAGCGGATCGGCAGCATTTCATTTTGCGCAGGCAGGAAATGCGCTGCACGGATGGCTTCCTGCACCGAATTGCCGAACTCCTCGGAACCCTCCGTGACCTGAATTTCCTCAGCTTGGCCTGACGCGTCGACTATGACCCATACCGCCACCGATCCTTCCCGGCCCGCGGCCAGCGCAGCCGGCGGATAGCGTGCGACGATTTTTTCCTTCATGCGCACGGGGAATTCAATTTCCACCGGAAATTGGGTCACGAGCTTCGTCATCAGCTCGTCGCCCAGGCGATCCCTGTCCTGCAATGGCTGCGCTTCAACCATCAGGCTGCCGCGCGCACCTTCGCTGACCGGATTTTGCGGCGCGGATGTGTAGGCGGCCATCACCAGAGGCGCCAGGGCTGGCAACGAGGATTCAATGAGGGGTTGCAGAGGCAAGGAGGCGTCCAGTGTCGCGTTCCCGGTCGCATTTTCGGCGGGCGCGACGAGCGCGGCTTCAATGAAGGTACTGCTGGCGACCATTGTGCGTGGTTCGCGTCCCGCTTGGAACAGTGGAATGGCAACCAGGGCCGAATGCACCGTCACGGAGAAAATGGCCGCCCAGATGAGCGGCACCGAGCCCAGGTGTCGCGCGTCTGGTTTCGACCGGATTTCAGCGGGCTTCGTCACGACGATGCACGTTTGGATTCGCCATGGAGGATTCTCTTGGCGTGACCACGGCCTGGTTCAACCACTGCGGCCGATCGACCCTTAGGTCAATCGGCCTTAGCGGTGACGTTCAGACTGGCGACGGGTGCGCAGCCTATTGCCCCGACAGCAATCGCCACGACATCCGCGCGCCCGGTCCAGTGACCGGATTTTCGATATCGTAAGGCGTGGTCCCGGGGACTTCTCCTGAAACCATCACGCCGATCGACTGGCTGCCGTCCGCTTGAATGCGGCCAACCAGCAATGCGCCGACGCCGCCTCTGGGCACGCTTACCTTATCCGTGATAAAGCCGGTTATCGGATCCTTGAGGAGCGATTTGCCGGTCGTGTAATTGTGCGCATAGATGAATGCCGGCAGCTGGATCAGGCAAGGGTCGCTCGGAATCTGTGTTCCGATATAGAACGCGATATTGGCATTCGCCTGCACGTCGGTGACGATACGCTGAGAATCCGCTGGCGTGTTCGGCAGGTCGTGGTACCAGCCGTTGGGCGCGCCCCCGACAATTGCAGCGATGCCGCCCGCGGGGAGGGGATCCATGATTCCACCCTGCCCGGCGCGTGCAAGGATGGGCAAGCCCGTGGTCTTGATGGCTGCAAGCGTGCCGTCGCGGATCGCGTACATCGTCTGCCCTTGCTCCGGGAACGGATTGGTGAAGTCGTCCTCGTCGAGCAAACGGCCCGTGCCGATGAATACGTAGCGGTCGATGCCGTTGTTGAGGTCGATTTCGATCTGCGGCGCCGTGGTCACCGGTTGCGGCACTCCCAACGGATCGATCAGAGTGGCAAACGCAACGGGTACGGCGGACTTGTAGGAGTCCGTCAACGAAACGTCGACGCGCCAGAGGTTGCCAACGAGGTCGCCACCGTAGATTTGCTCCGCGATCTGGTTGGTTTGATCCTTGACGAACGCATGGATTTGCGCCAACCCGCTGGGGTTCGGACCGGAACCCACGCCGGTGTTCAACGTGGACAACAGCGATCCGGTCTTGGCGTCCAGCACATATATTTTCCCTTGGCCGGAGACGTTGTTGTAGCTTGCGGTCACGAGCACGACCCAGCGGCCCGTCGGGAAGCCCGTTTCGCGGACCTTGACGATGACCGGTCGCCCGAAGGTGACCTTGATGTCCGGGTCCGTCCACTCCCACATGACCTTGGCTGCGGCTGCGGCCTCGGTCGTGACATAAGGATCCGTCACGTCGAGCGCGTAGTAGCTGTTGCCGCCCTTGCCCAGGCCACCCACCACGATCGTATGCCACGAGGCCGCAGTGGATCCGATACCGTTATTGAAGTCGATATCGGCCACGCGCGGCGACGAATCGACGTACATGTGATGATGGAAGATCGGAACGCCGCCGTCCTGGTAGGCGAGCGCCTGCAGGGCGGTCGTGTCTTCCGTGGCGATATTTCCGGCAGTGCCGCGGAAAAGCGCCCTGGGAATGTAGGCAAAGAGCTCACTGCCTCCACCCACACCGTGCGCAGGCGGCATGGGACCCGCATCGATCACGTGAACCATGCCGTCATTGGCAGGTGCAACGAGAAACGAGGGGCGCGCACCTTGGGCTGCAACAAAAAGGTTATAGGCCGGGTCCGTTGCAGGTAGGTAACCATTGCCGGGCGGTCCGATGATCAGTGGCTGCGCATTGCTGATATCGCCGACCTTGCCGAACCGCTTGCGGAACTGGCCGATGCCCGTACCTTCGATCGTAATGGTGCCCGCGGCGAATGTGGAGCCGCCACGCAGATAGGCGATCAACTTTTGCTGTTGCGTCGGGTTGGCCGTCGGCGCCAGGGACTTGAGGATATTGGTGCCCTGCGGCGCGGCAAACAGGCTCGCGTATTGGAACGGTACGCCCGGACCCGGCGTCTTACCGAAGGCGCCGGGATTGTTGCCCAGCGTCACGACGCGCCGCTTGGCTTCAAGCATCCATGGCTCGTCACCGACGAAGGTGGGCAGGATCTGCGTCGCCAGCGAGGACGAGAAATCCCACCAGATGCCGAGCGGAGGCACCGCTACCGGGGTTCCCGTTGCGGGGTCGATCTGGACCTTCTTCAGGTTGCCCGCCCAACCCGGATCGATGATCGGCTCGAATATGACGTCGTTCGTCGCATTGAGTACTGATCCGCTGAACGCCGCGGAAGAGCGCGACTTGGTTTGGTTGGCGATGCCGGCGAGGATGGACGAGAGTCCCCGCGCAATGTCGGTCGGATTCTGGGCATTGACGAAACTGCCGCGCGCCATCACGGTGGCATGCCACAAATCGTCCACGGCAACCGCGCCCGCGGCGCCGACCGGCTTGATCGGATTGTTGGGTTGCGTCAGGTCCGGCCATTTGAGTGCGCCTGACCGCAGCCCCGCCATGGTCGCGTCCCGATTTGCCGTTGAAGCGTCGAGGAGGCCTTCCGTTCCGAACGATATGGCCGAGAAATTGACGTGCTGCCACCATGCAACGTCCTGGGTCCAGTCCTCGTCGCAATTGACTGTGATTCCGTTGGGGGTACAGGTTCCTCCACCCGCGAAACTAGGCACGTTGTCGGTGTAAAGGTTGGCGCCCGGCAATGGATCATGGCGTAGGTCCCGCGCCCAGTAATGGGCCGCGACGTCCGCCAGCGTGTTGGCGACCGCTGGCGTGCCCTGGACATAGGGGGGTTGCCAGCTGGACCACGTCTTGAGCGTCGGTACGACCAGCGCCGGCAGCGCGGGAGGCGGCGCCTCCGCAATGCCCGTCGGTGGCATGGGTGGCATCGTCGCGCCATCCTTGTCGCCGGTGCCCGTCGGCAGGTACACCTGATTGGTGGTGCCGTCGGTAAACAGGATGTGATAGTTGTTCGTGCAGCTGATGGGCTTGCTCGTCTTGATGTCGATGGGGAAGGGATCGACAGCCGTTGAGGGTATGGGATTGATATTGGCATCGAGGCCGGTCTGCGCCGGGCCGAACTCGACAAACGTGCCGATGCGGATCATGGCGTCGATCGTCGGCGTCTTGTAGTTGGTGACCTTGATGGCAAAAAGTGCGGTGTACCAGGCCGTCCGCTGCGCCAGCGTCCAATCGGCCATGTCTACCCATTTGATCGGGTTGGTGATTGGACTCCCCGTACCGTAGGGGGCCTTCTGATCGCCGAGATTGTGGAAGCCGACGCGATAGTCACCCCCGGCATTGGCGGTGGTGAGGTTGGCGAAGCTATTTGCGCTCGTGGTCTTGGCCGCATTGAGGCGCGTGGCGTAGTTGGCGTACCAGTTCGCGTAGTTGATCGACTCGGAGTTGCTCGCGTTGTTGGTGAGGGCGCCCGACGCGCCAGCCAGGAAGGGCTTGCCTGACGGAAATGCCGTTGCCGCAATCATGTCCCAGCGTTTGAACGCGCCATACCGGACGTACTTGTGACTGAGAACGTCATTCTTGGCCTGGCAATCCGTGGCCACGACGCCGATGCCGAATCCGCGCCATTGCCCGTCGGGCGTGTTGTCCGCCATGCTGCAGAATTGCACCGTGTCCGACGTGCCGACAATGACATCCACCGTGTAGTAGTGCCGCGGAATCGTCACTGTCGTGCCGACCGTCGCGCAACCTGACGTTACCGAGGTGGTGAAGGCGCCGGTCTGGGAATAGGGGTAGCCATTGACGGGGATGCCCGACTTGTTGGCCGGATAGACATCATTCACGTTGTTGCGCGGATAGGTGGCAAGAGCGCCCGGCATAAGGCCCGGCTGGGGGAGGCCGAACACCGCATAGCTCTGGACATTGTGCCGGCACACCATCCCGTTGGTGTTGGCGTCCGTGAGCAGAGTCACCGCCGTGGGCGCGTTCGTTACCGGGTCAAACAGGACGCCGGCCGGCGACCCGGTGCACGCGGCACTCGCCTTGTTATAGACCTTGTTGCCCCCCGTGCAGCCAGTAATTGTGCTGCCGGGCTGGTTCGGACAAGACGCGAGATCGCCTCCCAGGCCCGTACCGGGCATCGTGCATGATGCGCCCGTGACGCTGCACTTGTTGGCTGGAACCGGGTTGGTATCGTTGTTACAGGTGCATGCCGTGCATTCGGGAATCGAACCCGTGCCGGGTGTGCTTCCACCGGAGCCACCCGTGCCGGCAACGCAATACAGGGGGTACGACGCCGCAATGCCGCACGCCGCCGGTGTGTAGTTTCGCAATGCGGCCGTCGGGTTGCAGACCTTGCCCTGCGCATTGCATTGCTGTTGTACCGCACCCGACACGATGTTCGTGCCACCGTTGCAGTTGTTGATACTGGCGGTGTTGCGTGGGTAAAACGGCGACGATTGGTCGCACCAGAGCGTCTTGTTGGCGACCACACGGAAGAAATATTGCGCACCAATCGCACCTGTGGAGGCTTGCCAAGGATAGTTGTAGCCGTACTCGACGCCTGCGACGGCAGTGGCTGGCGCGCCGGAGGGAACCGATGCGTCGTACCTGGTGCCGTTGATGCGGCACCAGCCGCCACTCCCGGCCTGGTATTGGCCGTTGACGTCACCGACGTCCGGGTTGAGCGCGAGATTGGCGCCCGCAGTAGTCGGCCAGTCCGTGTTGCAGTACAAAGGTACCGTGACCTTGGTGCTGAGGTTGTCGCGTTGCGTTGAAAGCACCATCTGGTTGTACGGGTCCCGTTGGACCAGCGCAAAGTTCGCCGCGCCATTCCCCTGGTTGCCGTTGGCATCGATGTTGGCGGCGGAAAACGGAACTCCGTTGGTGAAAGGCAGCCCGTCCCATTTGAGGGGAGGCGTGTAGGTGACCACGGGGTTGTACATCATGCGGTTGAAATCGCCCGTGAAAAACGGCGGATAGTTCCAGGCGTTGCTGTTTTGGAGAATCTGCGCGCACGCTGCCGTGTTGGTGTTGCCGCGGCAGAAGCGGCCGCCCGTCGCATAAGTGCGGGCGCCCGACGTTGCGGCCGGTGCCGTCACGGGTACTTGAAAGGTAAAGGTCGTTCCGCCGGTGACCGTGATCTGGAACACGCCATTGAAATCGATCTGGTTCGCGCCGGCGATGGTTACCCAATCTCCTGTTGTCAGTAGTGCGGTGCTCGCCGTGGTCGCTGTCGCCGTGGTACCGATCTTGGTGATGTTCGAAAGGGCCGTGGTGCCCGCGGCATTGACCACGTAGTCCGGGATGTAGTTGTATTGCATGCTCCCGGAGTCGTCGAGCGTGTAGAAGATGTTGGGCTTGGCCGCGACCTTGGCAGCGATCGGTTGGTCAGCCAGCAACGTGGTCGCCGCGTACACCGGTTGCACCACCTGGCCGACGACTAGCGCCAGCGTGACGATGGTGGAAAGTGCCCGGGAGTGGGTGTGGCGCGGCAGGTTGGTAGTTCGCATGGGGGCCTCCGAATGGCCTTAGGTGTAACTAGCGCAGGATCGCCTGCGCGTGCGAAACGGTGTTGGAGCCAGGAAGGTCGACGCGAATGGTCACGCGAAAATTGGGAATGGGAGGAAGCGGTATGGCCTTGGTTCCATACTTGTTGTCGGTACCCGCCGGCGACACCTTGGGTGGCAGCGTGTCGCACGCGCCGATGGTAACCGTCCAGGGGCCGGCGCCTGCGCCATTGCAGATACGCTCGATGACGTAGCGCACTTCCATTTTGGTGGTCGCGTCGAGAAACGGGGGGGCCGTGGGGACCGGGAGACCCGCTGCCGCATAGGCGACCTTCATGGTCCCGTAGTCTCCAGCCAGGATCGCCGGCACTCCGTTGGCCGCCTCGCCCCCTTGCAAAAGCGCGTAGTAGCCAAAGGCTGGGTCATTGACATTCTGCGAAACAATGTTCTTCGCCTTGAACAGGTCGTTGACGGCCGCTTCCACCGCCGCATTGATTGGACCGATCGAGGCCTGCCGGAAGGCGATATTGGTGGCGACCGAATTGGTGGTGTCCACAGAGCGCACCAACGCAACGCCGGCCAGGCTAAGCAGCACCATGGCGATCAGCGCGACGAAGAGCGCAACGCCTTGCTGCCGCCGAATCGAAGTGCGGGAGGACAGCGAGTGGATTTTCATGGCATCGTCGCACTGAAAAGGGCGTTGCGAAGGGGAATGACAGTTTCGTAGGTGCGGTACCGCCAGTAGTCGCAGATCACGCTGGGCGCGCAGGTCGGTGCGCCGACAGGGGCACCCGCGCCCATCGGCACTTGTACGCGATTCTGGCAAGCTGCATTGTGGGTGGAGCAGTCGAACAGCACGACGGCGGGACGCGAGCCGAAGAGCAGTCCAGATGACTCGGATTGCAGCGCAGTATTGGTAGGGTCCGTCAGCAGCCGCAAGTCGGCTTCATCGCTGCGCACCACCATGCCGATGCGCACGGCGAGGATCTTGTTGAGTGCGGTGACGCCCGCAACGGCTACGCCCCCAACCTTGGATGATAGCGGCGCGGCCATTACGGCGGCAGGGGCGTAATTGCCGCACGTCGAGGCGTCGGCCGGTGTCCAGCAATCGACGATGCCGTCCTCGTTGTCGTCGATCCCGTACTGCACCTTCATCAACACGATGTTCTGTGCAACAGGCACGGGGTTGAGCGCAGCTGTGACGAGCAAGTCGGTGGTGCTCAGGACGCCAGTCACACCATTCACGTCGTAACGGATACGCGACGCAAGCCCCACCGGCCCCAGGCTCAGCAGCCGTGCCGGAAGGGCGACGGTGTAGTCAAGCACGCTGGCCGGCATCGTCGCGTCTTTGGTCAGCGTGACCCTGCCGGTCAAAGGAATCGTGGGATCGGGTACTGCATTGGTAACTCGTAACAACCTGCAGTTGCCGATGCTGTTCATCATGACTACCCAATACGGGGTGACCGAAGGTAGCGGCACGGTGAACCCATTGGGACTTTGCACCTGAAGTGTGGGGTCCGTTTTCAAGGACGTCGCCGTGAAATCGACGGGCCACATGACATGCGCGGCCCCCGTGTTGTAGGAAATGAAACTGTCCGACAGCCCGAGCGCGCCGCCGTCGGAAATGAGAACGGGAACGGGGCGCATGGCGGCGTCAAGCGAGGTAATGGCCAAGCCGGACGCCGCCGCGCCTGTCTCGTCCATCGTGCAATTGATCATGTCCGATGGGACGGCCGCGGTTCCGTTGGACATCGTGATGCCGGCGCCGCCATTGCCGGCGTCCCGTCCGGCCACGAACTGGCTCAGCAAACCGGATATCTGCGCATCCGACGAGCCCAGCGTGGTGCGCTTGTAGTTTTCGGCCACCCACAGGATGTTGTAGACGACGATGATCACGATCGTCCCGATGAGGATGCCGACCATCGTTTCGACCAGGCCTACGCCGCGCTCGCGGGCACGCCTTGAAAGGGAATGCTTACGCGGCATCATGGGGCGTTCCCCGCAATGGTGGCGTTGGCAACGTATTGACGAAACGGCGGCAGCGACGGGTCGGCGGCATCGCCGGGATGCACCCAGTTGATGGTGATCACGATGTTGGAACTGCCTGCCGTGGGGCCGGCAGTAATGACCACGGTGGGTGGCGGCGCGGTCGCCATCGGCAGGCGTTGGGCGAGCTGGGCCGCGAACTCGACGTACTCGGCGCCGCCGCTGATGTCACTGAATTTGGAATTGAGGCTTGCCAGGTGGGTATCGGACACCCACATCTGGCCGATCAACGAGCTTGCAAGCAACGCAGCCTCGCTGCGATATTTGGAATCCTCCACGTTCTGCATGGAACGCGCAAAGAGGCCGACCGTGCCGAGAATGCCCAACGACACGATCAAAATGGCGATCAGCGCCTCGAGCATGAAGTTTCCATGCTGCGTGACGGAACGTGCGCTGCGGCTTGGACGCGAGGTGATCATGGCGGGCAATATCTCGGATGGCTGACGACACTGATGGAGGGATCGCACAACTTCACGCCGGTACGACCGTTGCCCACGAGTACGCGCAACGCCTTGGTGGTGGATGGGTTGGAGAAATCGACCTGGACCAGATTGGCTGCGTTGGGGATGACCTGGCCCAGCGCATTGAAGGAGACGGTCGTGGCGGCCGCCAACGCCGCGTTGACCCCGGCAACCGTGACGTAATTGGCCCCCTCACTAAGACTCGCGGTATGAACCAAAGCCAGCGGCGGGCCGACGATTTCCGCGGTCCATCCGTTGGCGCCAAGCGTAAATATCGCATCGCGGTTCTGGGAAATTGCCGCTAGTTGTGTCTGGCGCAGTCCAGAAGCCACGGACTCGGCGCCATTGCGGACTGCGCCGTCCGCGATCCAGGCGGTGTATTGCGGCAGCGCGAGCATCAAGAGCAGAAAAGCGATGGTCATGGCGACCAACAACTCGATCAACGTGAATCCGCGATGCGCCACGGCAAACATCAGCAGCTACCGTCCTTGCGCAGAGCCCAGCAACCGACGCCGGGCAACCATCCTGCAGGCCCGATGGAATTCTTGGCGCCCGTCTCGGTGATCGTGTAGACAAATCCATTCATCCCTTGCGCGGCAATGCCGGTCGCCACCAGCGTATAGGACTGGTCGGTGGGGACGGGCGGGCCACAGGCGATGGTGAAGTTATCGCTGGGGGTGGGGGGTGGAAAGAGTATGCCGCAAATGTTGCTCCCCGGAGGATTGACGAACGTGCCATTGTTGTCGGCGTGGTACTTGTTCATCTTCCCCTCGAAGTTGCTGAGTTTGCCCAGGCCATCGATGATCCTGCTCCGGGTGATGAAATCGAAATACATGGGCAGGGCAATTGCCGCGAGGATGCCGACAATGGCCACCGTGATCAGCAGTTCGATCATGGTGAAACCGGGCATTCGCTTGTTGCGCTGAGGTGTTGAGGCTCGCATGGCCGCTCCTTTGGACGACTGAATGCTATGCGTTGGGTGCCCCTTGACGCAAAGCTGCCTGACTAGTGGCGCCGCTGCGGGAATGGACGGTTAGGGCTGCGCACCTGGGATTCGGCACGATTGCGCAATTTCCCGAAGCAACGGATGTCGAGCGGGCGGGAAAGGCCGCAAATCATGGGCAAATCGCACCGGTTTTGGCAATTCGCACCCGACCGCTGTGCGCGAGGACGACATCGACGGCTTTGCGACCGCTGCGGCAAACGGTAAAAGTGCCCATTTGTAGCGCACCATTGAGCATCCTTGCATGGCCCATCGACGTGTAGGAAACGTAGTGCTTGAGCGGTCCGTTTGCCGCCACGGTGACCCCGGGCGGTGCGCGTTCGCCGGTCCAAAGTATCGGTTCACCGGAGTCGACGTCGCCGTTACCGTTGGTGTCCAGGAACAGGATCCAGCCTTGGTCCCAAGCGCCCACCGGAACACAACCCGGGCCGCCTGCCGACTGGCAAAGGTTGACCCGCAGCCCCGACTTGATGGCCTCGGCGCGGGCCCGGTTCATGTTATCCGCCAGTTGCCGCGCCTCGTTCATCAATTCTGAATTGGCGATCCATTCGTGGTAGCCCGGTACGCCGAGGCCGAGCAGCATGGCGGCTATCGCAAGTCCCACCAGGAGTTCGGTGAGGCCGAATCCGCTTGCGCCCACCCAATACAATTTTGGATTTTCTGCTCTCCGGTGCATTTCGGCCTCCGCTGATTCAATACGCGAAGGCAACCATGCTAGGAATCGGCGCTGAACCCGCCAATTCGCCATGCGGCGTAGGCCATGAAGGCCATTGACGAATGCCAATGGGTGAATACCGAAGTCGAGGGTTGACAATAGGTATTTTAGTACTAAGATATTCACATCGGAGGCATTCAATTCAGCTCGCCCGTCGGGCGGCAGTGCCGCCCAAGGAATCACCTCGACCATGCGTGTGCTTTGCATCGGTGGCGGTCCCGCCGGCCTCTACCTGGCCCTTCTGCTCAAGAAGGCTGACCCGCGCCACGTGATTCGCGTGGTCGAGCGCAATCGGCCCTATGACACGTTTGGCTGGGGTGTCGTATTTTCGGACCAGACGCTGGGCAACCTGGCGGCGGCCGACCCCGAAACGGCGCGCGAGATTGCGGATGCCTTCAATCATTGGGACGACATCGACGTGCACTTCAAAGGGCGCACGGTTACGAGCGGCGGCCACGGCTTTTGCGGCATTGGCCGCAAGCGCCTTCTCAATATTCTCCAGGCCCGATGCGAGGCGCTCGGCGTCGAGCTTGTATTCGAGGACGACGTGGCCGACGACATCGCGGCGGCGCGCGCGTTCGACGCGGATGTCGTCATCGCCTCCGATGGACTCAACAGTCGCATTCGTACCCGATACGCCGAGACGTTCGCGCCGGACGTCGACCTGCGTCATTGCCGCTTCGTCTGGCTGGGGACGAAGAAGAAGTTTCCGGCGTTCACGTTCGCGTTCGTCGCAACGCCGCACGGCTGGTTCCAGGCGCACGCGTACCAGTACGACGGCGACACGTCCACGTTCATCGTGGAGACCCCGGAGGAAACCTGGCGGGCGTCCGGCCTCGACGCCATGTCGCAGGAGCAAGGGATAGCATTCTGCGAGCGCCTCTTCGCGCAATACCTGGATGGCAACAAGCTGATCAGCAACGCTTCCCACGTTCGTGGTTCGGCCATCTGGATACGCTTTCCGCGCGTGGTCTGCCGCAAGTGGGTGCACTGGAACGATCTCGACGGAAAACGCGTTCCGGTCATCCTCGTCGGCGACGCGGCGCATACGGCGCACTTTTCCGTGGGCTCCGGTACCAAGCTCGCGCTGGAAGATGCCATCGCTCTTGCCGCGGCGTTGGCGTCACCGACCGGTGTTGCCGCCGCGCTGACGTCCTACGAGCAGGAGCGCGGGGTCGAGGTCCTCAAAATCCAGAACGCGGCCCGCAATTCGACCGAGTGGTTCGAACATGTGGATCGCTACTCGGGGTTCGAGGCGGAACAGTTTGCCTATAGCCTGCTCACCCGCAGCCAGCGCATCTCGCATGAAAACCTGCGCTTGCGCGATGCGACGTTTGTCACCGGCATGGAATCGTGGTTTGCCACGCGCGCCGGCCAAGCCGCCGACGCAATTCCGCCGATGTTCACGCCGTTCACGCTGAGTGGCCTGACGCTGCGCAATCGCGTCGTGATGTCGCCGATGGCGCAGTATTCCTGCCGCGACGGGACACCCGACGACTACTACCTGGTGCATCTGGGCAGCCGCGCGCATGGCGGCGCGGGACTGGTGTTCACTGAGATGACCTGCGTGGCGGCGGATGCGCGCATTTCACCCGGCTGTGCAGGGATGTACTCGCCGGAGCACGTCGCCGCGTGGAAGCGCATTGTCGACTATGTCCACGCGCGCACGCCCGCGAAAGTTGCGCTGCAGTTGGGGCACGCCGGGCCAAAGGGCTCGACACAGGTAGGTTGGGAGGCCAGCGACGAGCCGCTGCTCTCGGGTAACTGGCCGCTGATCGCCCCGTCGGCCATTGCCTACGGACCGACCAACCAGGTGCCCCGCGCCATGAATCGCGCGGACAGGGATCGGGTCGTTGCGGAATTCACGCGCGCCACGAAGGGTGGCATCGACGCGGGTTTCGACTGGCTGGAATTGCATTGCGCCCACGGCTACCTGATGTCGGCCTTCATCAGTCCCTTGACCAACCGGCGCGACGATGAATACGGCGGATCGCTCGAGAATCGCTGCCGCTTCCCGCTCGAGGTATTTCGCGCGATGCGCGCCCTGTGGCCGGCGCAGAAGCCATTGTCGGTGCGCATCTCCGCGCACGACTGGGCGGAAGGCGGCAACACCCCTGACGACGCCGTCGCCATGGCGCAAATGTTCAAGGCGGCAGGCGCCGACCTGATCGACGTGTCGTCCGGTCAGACCACACGCCTCGCCAAGCCGGTCTACGGCCGCATGTACCAGACGCCGTTCGCCGATCGTGTACGCAACGAGACGGGCATCGCCACGATGGCGGTCGGCGCGATCTTCGAGCCCGACCATGTCAACAGCATCCTGATGGCGG